>CAJGEA010000001.1 GCA_904502015.1 uncultured Clostridia bacterium
CTTCTCCAGCCCGTCGTGATCGGCGTCCAGCACCTTACGTGCGGCGGCCACGTCCACACGGTCACGGGTTGATTTGGTCCAGGGAAGCTCCAGGCAAACGTCCAAATAGTTGCCGATAACCGATGCCTCGGCCGAGCCAAAAGGCAGGCGAGAGAGCTTGTCGTTTTCCTTAAGGAGCTTCTTTTCGATATCCTTCGGCAGGTGCGCCTCCATAATGCGGAAGTAGAACTCGTCGGGATCGCCGTCGTTCAGCTCTTCTTGGATGATCTTCATCTCCTCGCGGAGGAAATATTCACGCTGATTACGGTTCATGCGCGCGCGGACGCGGCGCTGGATGTCGCTCTCGTAGGCCAGCAGCTCACCCTCGTGCTTCATGATGAGGATCAGCGTGTCGATACGCACCATGGGATCGAAGCATTCCAGAATGGTCTGCTTGTCCTCGTAGCGAACGAGAATATTGGAGGCGACGAAGTCGGCGTACAGACCGGGGTTACGGATGGTAGCCACGTGAGTCATGATATCGTCGGCAACAGCGGGGATGTAGCGCACGATGCCTTGCAACACACGGTTTGCCTCGCGCAGATAAGCCTCGCCCTCAATACCGCCGTCATCATCGGTGACAACGATCTTGGCGACGGCGTTGGCCACCGTGTAACGGTCAAGGGGTACGACCGAGGAAAGGGCGGCGCGGCATTGGCCCTCGGCCACCAGACGGGTTTCTCCGTCGGGGGTTCGGATGAGCTGCTTGATGCGCGCGACGGTCGCCACGGGGCATATCTTGGTGATATCAGGCTCACCCGTATCGGGCTCGGAAATATCCAGAAGGGATGCGAGGAGAATGGGCATTCCGTCCGATGCGGCGGCCTGTGCGGCAGCGGCGGAACGGAAGCTGTCCTTTTGAATATCACAGTTGACGGTCATGCCGGGGAAGGGGACCACCCCACGCAGAACCACGAGCGGCAGGGTTTGCGGCTCGGCTTTCTCTATATACTTCGACATGATGTAAAAATCCTTTCGCCGCTTGGAGTATTTGCGTGCGTATCGCGGCAGAGATACGGTGCTTCGGAGTAAGATAGCAATAGGTATCAATCATACTTTCCTTACATTATACCACACTTTGCGGAAAATTTCCATAGGTAAACGAGATTTTTTACAAATTTATTATTTATTTATAAATATCAATGTAATTTGTTGAAGAATGCGCGACATTCACATGGAGTTCATAAATGCGTGGTATAATATATTGATTGTATATTAAACAATTTTACTTCAAAATAAGTCAAATGTACGGAAAGGATATACTTATGAGCAAATCTACGAAAAACGCCAATGCGTGTCCCATCCGCAAAACCTCGATCGGCGGTCAGGCACTCATGGAAGGCATCATGATGCGTGGCCCCGGCAAAACCGCTATGGCCGTGCGGAACCCCCAAGGAGAGATCGTAGTGGAGGAGTGCCAGTTCAGCACCAAGAAACGCCCCGCCATCTTCCGCTGGCCCTTTATTCGGGGTGTTTTCGGCTTTATCGATTCCATGACGCTGGGCTATAAGTGCCTGATGCGCTCTGCTGAGATTTCGGGACTTGAGGAGATCGAGGCCGAAATGGAGAAGGAAAAAGCCGAAAAAAAGGCTGCCAAGAAAGCGGCGAAGGCCGCCAAGAAGGCGGGGAAGTCCGCTACTCCCACGACGGTTGCAGAGAAGCCGATAACCAAATCTACACCCGAGAACACGACTGACAGCACGACCGACAACGCAGATTCTTCCGCTAAAGAGGAAAAGAAGGGCACGTCATCCACAACCACGGCGATCATGATTTTCAGCGTGATTTTTGCCGTTGTTATCATGGTAGGGCTGTTCATTTGGCTACCTACGTTCCTGTATAAGGACGTTTTGGAAAAGTACGTACCCTGGATGCCCAAGGGCAACCGCTTCCTTCAATCCGTGTTTGAGGGTGTGCTGCGTGTGCTGTTCCTCGTCGGTTACATGGGGCTCATGTGCCTGATGAAGGACATTCGCCGCACTTATCAGTATCACGGTGCCGAGCACAAGACCATCTTCTGCTACGAGCATGGGCTCGAGCTTACGGTGGAAAACGTGCGCAAGCAAAAGCGTTTCCACCCCCGTTGCGGTACCTCCTTCCTTATCCTCATGATGCTGGTCAGCATTCTTGTGGGTTTCTTTATCCCCGCCTCGCTGGATACGTGGCTGCGCGTTATCATCAAGCTCCTGCTCGTTCCTGTTATTATGGGCGTTGGCTTTGAGCTCATCAAACTCTGCGGTCGATACGACAACTGGCTCACCCGCATTATTTCTTTCCCCGGCGTTGCCCTCCAGCACATCACGGTTCTGGAACCCGACGATTCCATGATCGAGTGTGCCATCACCGCCATGAAGGAAGTCATCCCCAATGACGGCAGTGACGCATGGTGATATCCGAATCCTCATAAAATACACATACAATTCAAATACAGAGAGGTGCTTTCTATGAAACTCATCGTTTGCAAGGACTACGAAGAAATGTCCACCGTGGCCGCCGACATTATGGCGGACGTGATCACCGCGTCCGACGCCCCCGTGCTGGGACTCGCCACCGGCTCTACCCCCGTTGGTATGTATAAGAAGCTCATCGAGATGAATCGCGCGGGCGAGATCGACTTCTCGGGCGTGACCACCGTCAATCTGGACGAGTACTATCCCATCGCTCCCGACAACGACCAAAGCTACCGCTATTTTATGAATGAGAATCTGTTTGACCACGTCAATATCAATAAGGCACGCACCTTCGTACCCAACGGCATGGCTGACGATCCCGAGGCTGCCTGCGAGGCGTACGAGGCCATCGTCGCGTCTGTCGGAGCAGCGGATATTCAGGTGCTCGGCATCGGCCAGAACGGCCACATCGGCTTCAACGAGCCTGCCGACGCGCTGGAGGTCAAAACTCACGTGACGGGACTCACCGAGAGCACCATCCGTGCCAACGCCCGTTTCTTTGCTTCTGAGGCCGACGTGCCCACCAAGGCTCTTACTATGGGCATCGGCACCATACTCGGCGCGAAAAAGATCATCATTCTGGCCAACGGCACCTCCAAGCATGAAGCCGTTTCCAAGATGCTGGCAGGCAAGCTGGATACCTCTTGCCCCGCCTCTATGCTGAATCTGCACGCTGACGTGACCGTCATCTGCGACGAGGCGGCGTATAACGGTTAAAATATTGATTTGATCTATGAGCAAGGATGCATCGGTGTCCTTGCTCATACAAAAACTCCCAACCCCGCGGTCTGCATAGCCGTCCCGACGGCGGCGCATACTCCCCTCATCCTTATAGCTTATAGACAAAGCGAGGATAGAATGGGAGTACTCCATGTACCACAATAAAGTCGTGATATGCGGTGTCAATACCGCCAAGCTCAAGGTGCTGACCGAGGATGAAAAGCAAGCCCTGATGCAGCGCGTTCGCGCGGGTGATACTGAAGCCCGAAGGGAAATGATCTGCGGTAATTTGCGCCTTGTGCTGTCCATTATTCAACGCTTCTCGGGACGTCGGGAAAACCTCGACGATCTGTTTCAAGTCGGATGCATCGGGCTGATCAAGGCCGTTGACAACTTCGATATAACCAAGGAAGTCATGTTTTCCACCTACGCCGTTCCCATGATCGTGGGCGAGGTGCGCCGCTACCTGCGGGATAACGCTGCCATTCGCATCAGCCGATCCGTCCGTGATCTGGCTTATCGCGCGCTCGGAGCACGGGAGGAGCTTTCGTCGACTCTCAACCGCGATCCTACCCCCGACGAGATTGCCCGCCATCTGGAAGTCCCCCGCGAGCAAGTAGTCAATGCGCTGGAAGCCATCATTGAACCTATATCGCTCTACGAGCCCGTATACACCGAGAACGGGGACTCGCTCTACGTGATCGATCAACTCAGTGATCAATCACGCGGCGCGTCCGACGATTCGTGGCTGGAAAACATCGCTCTGCGGGAGGCCGTACGCACCCTCACACCACGTGAGCAAACCATTATAAAACTACGCTACTACAAAGACAAAACACAGATGGAGATCGCCTCCGAGATCGGCATCTCGCAAGCGCAGGTATCCCGCCTCGAGAAAGCGGCTCTGGAAAAACTGCGCCGACAGCTCTGACATTGAATGCAACCGCCCGGGGCGGTTTACATATATCCCTGACACCAACAACAAGGAGGAATATCGCATGCAGCCTGCAACCGACAAGCATTTCCGACTTCTGCTCCCCGACGCGGGGCAAGACATATACTCCCCGCGCCGTTCCCAGACATGGGGCTATCGCTACGGCCCCACGATCATGGTACATAACGGCATCTGCGAGGCGTGGTTTGCCTCGCCCGGCGATGGCTACGAGGCGGATTGGTTCACCTACCGCCGCTCCGAGGACGGAGGCAAGACCTGGACTCACGAGCGCGTGGTCATGGCGCCCGTCCCCAATTCTATGGATTGGTTTTCGGTCTGCGATCCCGCTGTGATCAAGTATGGGGAATACTACTATATCGGTTATACCTCCACCGTGTTTGCCAATGGCGGCGGTGTGTGCAATAACGGATTTATCGCTCGTTCCAAATCGCCCACGGGCCCCTTCGAGCGTTGGTGCGGTGACGGCTGGGGTGAGCTCCGCACCGTCCGAGATACCACCTGCCGCTGGATGGGCAAGCCTGCCCCCGTCATCTACTTCGATGAGGATTGGCACAACTGGGGCGCGGGCGAATTCTCCTTTGTCATCAAGGACGATACCGTTTACATCTACTATACGTGGACGTCGAGTGACCGTGATGGCAAGCCCATCCATCAAACCCGTGTGGCTACTGCCGATATCACTGACGAGAACTGGCCCGCTACCATCGTTCAGCGCGGCGTTGCCGTAAACCGCCCCGGCGGAGGCAATGACTCCTACGACGTGGTCTACTGTGAGGATCTCGGCAAATTCGTCGCCCTGTCCACCGATTACCGTTTTTCCGAAAACAGCCTGCTTGCCGTCTACGAATCGGACGATGGCCTGCGGTTTACCCGTGTCAACGAGATCAAGGTCAATACGGGCTGGATGTGCCACAACTGCGGCATCTCGGGCGACGAGCATCACCATATCCGAAAGGGAGATGCCCTCCTGCTCGCTTACGCCTACGGCAACCAGTGGGGCTGCTGGGGCACGCGCCTCCACGCCTATGATTTTACGGCGATGGACGAGGCCTTCTACTCTGAGGCGCAATTCGATAATCTTCACCATGAGGTGAAAAAGATCGATGATCCGGAAACCTACGTCCCCACGGTTCTTTATCTGCAAAAGCCGCACGATCTGCGCATTCGGGTGGGCGACGAGGTCGAGATCCCCCTCGTGACGGGTGATGTAACCTACGCCATGCGTCCCGCAGAAGGGAATATCGGTTACTCGAATTACGATTTCGACCTGGTTTCCATTGAAGGGAATCGCATAACGGCGCTGGCTTCGGGTGAAACCTATGTAACCGCCACCTTGGGCGATCTTTCCTGCGAATTCCGCGTGCTGGTCACGGCGGAAGCCCCCAACGAGTGGTGCCCGTGGCAACCCTATCCCGAAAAGACGGTGGTTTCCTTTACGCCTTTGATCACCCATTACAAGGCAAGCCTTGCCGCGCGTGAGGTCAAGCAGCTCCGCGGCATTGCCGTTTATGAGGATGACTCTTGGTTTGAGGTGGCAGGGAAGTGTGACGGCGTTTCCTACGAAAACCATACCCCCGAGCTCTTCAACGTGGACGAAAATGGTCACATCCTACCGACAGGGATAACAGGCACTGGACGTGTCTCCCTGCGGTGCGGAGCATATACCTTTGACGTTACAGTGTCAATTATGCCTTGAACTCGTATAAACCGAATATTTTTTTCAAAAATCTTGGAATGTTTACAAAATCCTATTGATATTTGTGTAGGTTTTGTAGTACAATATATGGGAATTAAAATTGAATCAGAAATGTGAGGTGCGTCTATATGAACAAAAAGCCGGTCTATAACAGAATTCTCCTCAAGCTCTCGGGCGAAGCGCTTTCCCCCGCAAGTAAGTGTGACGGTATTTTGGACTTTGCCTTTATCGACCGAGTGGCGGCCGTCATCAAGCAATGCCACGACGTAGGCGTTGAGATTGGTGTCATCGTAGGCGCGGGCAACGTCTGGCGCGGAAAGGCAGGCGCGACCCAAATGGAACGCGCGCGTGCCGATCACATGGGTATGCTGGCAACCGTTATGAATTCAATCGCGCTTCAGGATAGCTTCATCCGTGCGGGAATGGACGCCGTGGTTATGTCGGCCGTTGAAATGGATGCCTTTGCTGACCATTACAATGCCCGCGCCGCCCGCAAGCACCTTGCGGACGGAAAGATCGTTATTTTTGGCGGAGGCATGGGCTCGCCCTACTTCTCCACCGATACCGCCGCCGTTCTTCGCGCCGCCGAGATCGGGGCCGACGCCATTCTGATGGCTAAGAACATCGATTACCTCTACGATGCCGATCCGAGAAAGAATCCCGATGCAAAGCCCATCTATGATATCACTTATGCCGATATTATCGCGCGCGATCTTCGCGCCTTTGATATGACCGCCGTATTGTTCTGCCAGGAAAACGATATTCAGGCATACGGCTTCGGTCTGGCCGCCCCCGAGAACATTTACCGTGCCGTTATGGGCGAGCCCGTTGGCACAAAAATGCATAATTGAAGATATACTCCCACTACATACAGAAAGGAATTTACTAACATGAAGTACGATACTAAAGAGCTTGAAGCAAAAATGCAAAAGACCATTGCCGCATACGAGAATAATCTGGCCGATATCCGCGCCAGCCAGGCGAACGCCTCGGTGCTCAACCGCGTGACCTTTGAGTACTACGGCTCCCCGACTCCCATCAAGGATATGGCAGGTATCACTCTGTCGGATGCCCGCACGCTGGTTATTACCCCCTACGACGCCTCTACACTGAAGGCGATCGAGAAGGCGATTCTTGTTTCGGACGTTGGTATTACCCCTCAGAACGACGGTAAAGTGATCCGCCTGACCTTCCCCCAGCTCACCGAGGAACGTCGCCGTGAGCTTGTCAAGCAGGTGCAGAAGATGGGCGAGGATGCCAAGGTCGCTCTGCGTAACGAGCGCCGCACCGCCAATGACTTCGTCAAGAAGCAGAAGAAGGATAACCTGATGACTGAGGACGAGGTAACGGCCGCGGAAAAGGCCATTCAGGACGTAACGGATAAGTTTGTCAAGATGGTCGATACCATTACCGCCGCTAAGGAAAAAGAAGTTATGGCGATCTAATACGCGAAAGGGCGGGCGACAGCACCCGCCCTTCCGTGCGTTTTTCTACGAAAGGAGCAAGGAGCATGGCACTTTTCAAAGGCAAAAATCCGACCGCGGAAACCCCTGCTTTAGACGATAATTTTCAGCATATTGCCTTTATTATGGACGGAAACGGCCGATGGGCGAAAAAACGCGGTATGCCGCGTGAGTTCGGCCATAAGGCAGGCGCCAAGGTATTCAAGCGCATCTGTGAGCACTGCGCCGACCGCGGCTTTCGCGCCGTAACGGTATATGCTTTTTCTACCGAGAATTGGAAACGTCCCGAGCATGAGGTCAACGCTCTCATGGAGCTTCTTTGCGATTATCTGGACGAATTTATTGAAAACCATGAGGACTACAAGAGCCGTTTCGTCTTTATCGGTGACCTCTCCCCCCTCTCTCCCACCCTGCGGGAAAAGATTGCGGAGGCAGAGCGAATCAACGCCGACTCCCCCCGTATCATTAACATAGCCATCAATTACGGCGGACGCGCCGAAATGGTCCACGCCTTCAATACGCTGGCAGCAGAAGGAAAAACAACTGTCACCGAAGAAGATATCGCCCGCGTGGTTTATACCCATGAAAGCGGAGATCCCGATATGATCGTCCGTACGGGTGGCGACCTCCGCATCTCCAACTTTCTTCTGTGGCAGGCCGCCTACGCCGAGTTCTATTTTACCGATACGCTTTGGCCCGATCTCACCCCCGAGGACGTGGACGAGGCCATCCGCGTATTCTACTCCCGCAAGAGGCGGTACGGCGGACTCTAATCCGTTTTGTCAAGCCGTCAAGTCAAAATACTACAAATACATTACATCGTAAAGAAGGTACTGTCATGAAGACACGAATCCTAACGGGCATTGTCGCCTTTCTGGTTTTTCTGCCGTTCTTGATTTTTTCCGAAACCATCGCGTTCCCCATCGCCATGTTTATTTGCGCCGTCATCTCTACGTTTGAGATGATGCGATGCATCGGCGTCCATAAAAATCTGTGGCTCACCCTGCCGCTGTATGCTGTTGCCGCCGCCTCGCCCATTATGATGCGACTCGTGGGGGCGGAGAGTTACCTGCCCGTGGCGATAGCAGTCGTTCTTCTGCTCATGCTGTACGCGCTGTCCGTGACGGTATTTTCTCACGGAAAGTTGAACATTTTGCAGTCCTCAACGGCGCTTACGGTGGGGCTCTACATCATCGCGGGATTTACCGCTATGGTGTACCTGCATGATTTCCACGAGGGTGGCAAATACTTGTACTTGCTTTCATTTATCGGCGCGTGGGTGACCGATTCTTTTGCCTATTTTGCGGGACGTCTGTTCGGCCGTCACAAGCTTATTCCCGATGTCAGCCCCAAGAAAACGGTTGAAGGAAGCATCGGCGGTATGCTGTTCTGCGTGGCGGCGTTCGTTGGCTTTGCATTCCTCTACAACGCCCTTTGGCGCGGAGAGGGAACGGCACTTCCCGTTTGGCTCATGGCTGTGATCGGCCTTCTCACCTCCATCGTATCGCAGGTGGGCGACCTCGCCATGTCGGTCATCAAGCGCCAGTTCGGCATTAAGGATTACGGAAAAATTTTCCCCGGTCACGGTGGATTTCTTGATCGTTTCGACTCGGTGCTGGCCGTTGCCGTGGTGCTGGCGGTCGCCTTTGGCATTGCGACGGGATTTGCTATTTTGTAATCAGAGAGGGAAATCATGAAACATTCCTATCCCGATTTTATCGTTCTTGGCTCGACAGGATCGGTTGGTGAGCAGGCTATGGACGTAGCGCGTGCCCACGGCATCCGTGTACGCGGTATCTCTGCCCATCGGAGCGTGGACACCGTGGAGGCACAAGTGCGCCGCCATCTGCCCGATTTCGCCGTTTTGACCGACGAGCATGCTGCCCGTGATCTCCGCGCTCGCCTTGCCGATACCTCGGTACGGGTTCTTTCGGGCTTTGAGGGGATCACCGAAATGCTCCATACCGTCCGCGTGGATAACCCCCTTGGCCTCACCGTGGAGAATTCCATTTTGGGTCAAGCGGGACTTTTACCCACGCTGGAAACCCTGCGCGCGGGGCACAAGCTCGCTTTGGCCAATAAGGAGTCCCTTGTCGTAGGTGGCGAGATCGTCATGTCCCTTGCGCGTGAGCGAGGCGTGGATATTCTGCCCGTGGACAGCGAGCATTGCGCCATATTCCAATGCCTGCGCGCCGGTCGCCGTGAGGAGATCAAGCGCATCCTGCTGACCGCTTCGGGCGGTCCGTTCTACGGCTATACCAAGGAACAGCTTGAGTCTGTTACCAAGGCGCAGACACTCAACCACCCCACGTGGAAGATGGGGGCCAAGATCACGGTGGACAGTGCCACCCTGATGAACAAGGGCTTTGAGGTCATTGAGGCGGTACATCTCTTCGGTGTCAGTGCCGAGCAGGTCAAGGTTGTGGTGCATCGGGAGAGCATGATTCATTCTATGGTGGAATATATTGACCATAGTATCATTGCCCAGCTCTCCATGCCCGATATGCGCCATTGCGTGCAGTACGCCCTGACACACCCCAATCGTACCGATGCGGGCGATACCCTGCAGGAGACCGATCTCTTTTCCATTGGCAAGCTGACCTTCTCACCGCCCGACGGCGAGGTATTTCCTCTGCTCCCTCTGGCCGTGGATTGCATTTCGCAGGGCGGTGCACTTCCCGCCGTACTCAATGCCGCCAACGAGGAGGTCGTGGCCGCATTTCTGTCCGAGCGGATCCGTTTCTGTGAGATCGCCGAGTACGTAGAGCGAACCGTTGAAGATCTGCGCCGTACCTCGTCGTGGCACACATACGAGGAGATTCTGACGGCTGACATGCTGGCCCGCGAGACCGCGCAACGCTACATGGCGTAAATACCGCCATCATTCCGCATTTTTACAACCGATTTCGGAGGTAACCGTATTCCATGAGTGGATTTTTCAGCTTTTTCCTATACCTGTTTCTCACGTTCTTCCTGCTTGGCATTCTGATCTTCGTACACGAGCTGGGACATTATCTCACGGCGCGCGCGTGCGGCGTCACCATACACGAGTTTGCCATCGGCATGGGCAAGCGTCTCGGCGGCTTTACGTCGAAGAAAACGGGTATCATGTATTCCTTCCGTATTCTGCCCGTGGGCGGCTACGTGGCTATGGCGGGCGAGGACGACGAGGTGGACGATCCCAACGCCTTTAATAAAAAGAACGTATGGCAGAGAATGCTTATTCTGGTCGCGGGCGCGGGCATGAACGTGCTGACGGGCTTTCTCGCCATGCTCATCCTTACAACAGGTATGACTCTTTCGGGCTACAAGATGCCCTCGACCCAGATCGGCGAGTTTGAGGAAGCCGCATCCAGCTACGCCAGCGGTCTTGAACTGGGCGACGTTGTTCTGAGTGTGGATGGTACGCGTGTGCATACGGGGTACGATCTCTCCTACGAGATCATGAACCAAGGCTACGAGCCCATTGATGTGGTAGTTCTTCGTGACGGAAATAAAATTCTCGTCCCCGACGTGGTTTTCCCCACGGGAGAATCCGAGGGAGTCATGTTCGGCGGCATGGATTTCCGTGTCGTTGCGCTGGATCATACCGTTGGAAACGTCCTCAAGGTCACGTTGTTCCGTTCCACGTCCGCCATCAAAATGGTATTCGACTCCATCGGCGGTATCATTTCGGGGCGGTATAGCCTCAAGAGTATGTCGGGCCCCATTGGCGTCAGCAGTGCCGTATCTGAGGTGGCTACCCAGCCCATGGCGGTTTGGAACATTATGTACTTGTTCGCGCTGATCGCTATGAATCTGGGCGTAATGAACCTCTTGCCCATCCCCGCGCTGGATGGAGGTCGATTGTTCTTCCGTTTTATCGAGGTATTACGATTCGGTAAGCCCGTGAAGCCCGAGATTGAGGCAAGAATTCACGGTGCCGGCATGGCGCTTCTGCTCTTGTTCACCGCCGTGATCGCACTGAAGGATGTTTTCGTTATGCTTTGAGAAAGGTTCGGTACGCTATGAACTATAATGATATTCGCCGAGTAGCCCGCGAGGTGTCGATCGGCCGTGTTAAGATTGGCGGCCAAAATCCCCTCGCTATCCAATCCATGACCAATACCGATACCCACGACGCCGCCGCAACCATCGCGCAGATCCGTGAGCTTGCCGCGGCGGGGTGTGACATTGTCCGCATTACCGTGCCCGATCTCGAGGCGGCGCAAACCATTCTGGCCATCAAGGAGGCGGGAATTACTACCCCCATTGTGGCAGACATTCATTTTGACTACCGCGTGGCGCTCAAATGCGCTGAGTACGGTGTGGATAAGATTCGCATCAATCCGGGTAACATCGGAGACGACGAGCGCGTGCGCACCGTTGCCAATGCCTGCCGCACGAGGGGGATTCCTATTCGTATCGGTGTCAACAGCGGCTCACTTGAAAAGCATATTTTAGAGAAATACGGTTCGCCAACCCCGGAGGCGCTTTGCGAAAGCGGACTTTACCATGCCGCCTTACTGGAAAAATACGACTTCGAGGATATCGTCATTTCCATCAAGGCATCCAACGTCCCCTCCATGATCGCCGCCAACCGCGTGCTGGCCGCGCGGTGCGACTACCCCCTCCACCTTGGTGTTACCGAGGCGGGCGGTGCCGAGATGGGACTTGTCAAGAGTGCCGCAGGCATCGGATCACTCCTCTGTGACGGTATCGGTGACACCTTCCGTGTGTCCCTGACCGCCGATCCCGTAAAGGAAGTGGCCGCCGCGCGAAAAATTCTAAACGCCATTGGCGTGGAAGGGCAGTGCGGCCTTCAGATCGTATCTTGTCCCACCTGCGGACGCACCAAGATCGACCTGATCGCGCTTGCCGAGCAGTTTGAAGCGGCTGTTAAAACCGAGGGGCTCGACCAACTTCCCGTAAAGGTTGCCCTGATGGGATGCGTGGTCAACGGCCCCGGCGAGGCGCGGGAATGTGATTTCGGCATCGCGGGCGGGAAGGGCGAGGCCGTCCTCTTTGAAAAAGGACAGGTTATTGCCAAGATCGGTCAGGATGCCATTATCCCCTCGTTGATTACCAAATTAAAGCAATACCAAGTATAAAACATAGAAAAAATAAAGATGTAAAAAGCGCCCCAACATGGAATGTGTTGTCCGCACGGCTTTCGTACAGCGTGCGGCGGGGTGCAAGGAGAAAAAATGAAGACTTTGCTTGAGATCATCCACAAATATACCCCCGATGAGGACACGCGCGCCCTGCTGGAAACCGCGCAAAATCCCCGTATCAGTGCCGACAAGGAACAACGCGCTCTTCGCATCGAGGTGGATTTTCCTACCCTCGTGGAGAAAGACACGCTGTACCGCATCGAATCCGAGATTGCGGAGGCGTATGGGCTGAACTATGTAAAATTTCTGCCGCATTACCCCCCCGAGCTGTTTTCCGCCGACTACGTCCCCGAGCTTCTCAAGGAGACCGAGCGCGTCGGCATCGTGGCGCGGGGCTTTTTCCGCACCTACCGTCACCGCTTGGACTTGGAGAGCGGTCAGCTTGCCATTGAAATTCCCTTTATTCAGGAGGGAATTATGCTCCTCGTCAACGCTCGTACACCCGATATCATGGGACGAATCATTAAGAGTGAGTTTGGTCTGGATATCGCTGTGTCGGTGGATAACAGCGAGGATCTGCAGGATACCTACGCTACCCGTATGCAGGAGCGTATGGAGCTGCTTGACCGCAACATTTTGGAGGCCAGCCGCAACTATGACCGCGCGGTTTCCCAGCGAAATGCCGAAGGCGCATCGAACGCCGGGGATGCAAAACCCGACGAAATCAACATACTTCCTCGTGTGCAGACCTTGTTCGGGGAAGAGAAGGGCGCGGCTCATACCCCTGTGGTGCAGGACGGTAAGGTCAGAATCGGTTACATGACCTTTGATATCTCCGCCCCCGAGTACGCCATTGGCGGTGAGTTTGATATCGTCCCAACGCCCCTCTCCGCCATTGACCGCCCCCAGCGCAATCTCGTGATTCTCGGTGAGGTGTTTGGCTTTACCATGGAGGCGACCCGTGCGGGGGATAAATTCAATATTACGTTTAACCTGACCGATAACTCCGCCTCCATCGAGGCGCGTTGCAATGGTCTGCTTCCCGATGACGCAAACGCTATCAAGGCGGTCGCGTCGAACGGCAGTGTTCTGGCTCTCCGTGGCTACTGCAAGCGCGAAATGCGCCGCGATCGCACCGAGGGTCCGGATCTGCTTTTCTACCACAACGCCATTGCTAAGATTAAAAAGGAAAGCCGCCGTGACGATGCCCCCGTCAAGCGCGTGGAGCTTCACCTACACACCCAAATGTCCACGATGGATGCCATCATCCCCCCGTCGGATGTGGTGAAGCAGGCGAACAAGTGGGGGCACCCCGCCGTGGCCATTACCGACCACGGTAACGTGCAGGCGTATCAGGATGCTATGCTCACCGCAGAAAAAATCGGTCAGAAGGTAATCTGGGGCATGGAGGCATACTTTGTTAATAACACCGCCGGCGCTCTGTACGGCGCTTGTGACCAGCCCATCAACGGTGAAGCCGTTGTTTTTGACCTTGAAACCACAGGAAAATCAAGTCAAAATGACCGCATAACCGAAATCGGTGCGGTACGCATTAAAAACGGCAAGATATTGGAATCGTTCAATACCTTTGTTGACCCCGAAATGCCCATTCCTTCAGAAATAACTGAGCTGACGGGTATCAGCGACGACATGGTTCGGGGCGCACCCAAGGAGGCCGAAGCGCTGGATGCCTTCTTCCGATTCCTCGGCAAGTACGATAACGGTGCAGAGGTGCTCCTGATCGCGCACAACGCCGACTTTGATACGGGCTTCATCCGCGCCGCCGCATCACGTACGGGGCGGGAATTTAACAACCCCTATCTGGACACGCTGGCGCTCTCTCGCTTCATGCTGCCCGATCTCAAGAAGCACAAGCTGGATAGCCTTGCCGACCATTACGGACTGGGAGATTTCAACCATCACCGTGCCTCGGATGATGCCGAAATACTCGCGCAGATCTTCTTCCGCATGACGCGTGAGCTGGACGAGCAGGATATCCGTACCTTTGATAAATTGACCGCCCAAATGGCAGAGCGCACCGATCCCTTGAAGCTCCATCCCTATCATCAAGTGCTGCTGGTCAAAAATAAGATCGGACTAAAGAATCTTTACAAGCTGGTTTCTTACAGCTATCTCAAATACTACAAAAAGAACCCCCGTGTGCCCAAGACCGAGCTGGAAAAGCACCGTGAGGGCCTGATCGTGGGCGCGGCCTGCGAGGCTGGCGAGCTGATGCGCGCCATCATCGACAACAAGCCCGAGGCCGAGATCGAGGAAATTGCCAAGTTCTACGACTATCTGGAGATCCAACCCATCGTCAACAACCGTTTCCTGATCACAGACGGTAAGGCGAAGGACGATGAGGATCTTCGCAACCTCAACCGCCGTGTTGTAGCGCTGGGCGATAAGCTAGGCATTCCCGTTTGCGCGACCTGCGACGCCCATTTCATGAATCCCGAGGACGATATTTACCGTCAGATTCTCCAAGCGGGCATGAAGTTCTCGGACTACGATAAGGAGTCGGGACTGTACTACCGCACCACCGAGGAAATGCTGGAGGAGTTTGCCTATCTCGGTGAAGAAAAGGCGTTTGAAGTGGTGGTGACCAACACCAATAAGATCGCCGATATGATTGAGCCCGATATCCGTCCGTTCCCCAAGGGAACGTTCAACCCTCACATGGACGGCGCCGACGAGGATCTGGAGCGCATCTGCTACGAAACCGCCAAGTCGCGCTACGGCGATCCTCTGCCTGCCGTGGTGGCCGACCGACTGGAAAGGGAGCTGCCCTCCATCATCAAAAACGGCTTTGCCGTCCTTTATATGATCGCACAAAAGCTGGTGGCCTACTCCGAGAGCCAAGGCTACCTCGTGGGCTCCCGTGGCTCGGTGGGCTCATCGGTGGTTGCATCGCTGGCAGGCATCTCCGAGGTTAATCCCTTGCCGCCCCACTACTGGTGTCCCGATTGCAAGTACTCCGACTTTGAAACCGCGAAGGAACTCAAAGTGTATTCGGGTTTCGACCTGCCCGACAAGAACTGCCCCGTCTGTGGCCGCAAGCTCAATTATGACGGCCACGACATTCCCTTTGAAACCTTCCTTGGTTTCTACGGCGACAAATCCCCCGATATCGACCTGAACTTCTCGGGCGAGGTACAGGGACGAGTCCATAAATACACCGAGGAGCTGTTCGGCGCCGAAAACGTGTTCCGTGCCGGTACCATCGGCGGTCTGGCGGACAAAACGGCCTACGGATTCGTCATGAAGTACATGGAGGGGAAGGGGATCAGCGTCAATCGCGCCGAGATCAACCGCCTGACCGCCCGTTGCATGGGCGTCAAGCGAACGACGGGACAACATCCCGGCGGCATCGTCGTTGTGCCCAAAGAGTATGAAATCTATGATTTCTGCCCCGTCCAGCACCCGGCGGACGATCCCAACTCTGACATTGTGACCACTCATTTCACCTTTGAATATCTCCACGATACCCTCCTCAAGCTGGACGAGCTGGGACACGATATGCCAACCAAGTATAAATACCTTGAGAAGTATTCCAACACCTCGGTGCTGGACGTTCCCATGAATGACCGCTCCATCTACGATCTCTTCTTGGGTACCGAGCCTCTGGGCGCGTCCCCCGAGGAGATCGGCTGTCCCCTTGGTACACTCGGTCTGCCCGAACTTGGCACGAACTTCGTAGTCAAGATGCTTCAGGAATGTAAGCCCCAGTCCTTCTCCGACCTGCTCCAGATCTCGGGTCTGTCGCACGGCACTGACGTGTGGACCGGCAACGCGCAGGAGCTGATCAAGGCAGGTACTTGTACCATTTCTGAGGTTATCGGTACGCGCGACGATATCATGCTCACCCTCATCCGCTACGGCGTGGAAAAATCCCACGCATTCAAGATCATGGAAATGGTGCGTAAAGGTAAGGGACTGACTCCCGAATTTGAGCAGGAAATGATCGATGCGGGCGTTCCTGATTGGTACATCGCCTCGTGTAAGAAGATCAAGTACATGTTCCCCAAGGCGCACGCCGCCGCCTACGATATGTCGGCCATTCGTCTCGGATGGTACAAGGTGCATATCCCGCTCGCATTCTACTGCGCCATGTTTACCGTCAAGCCCCTGGGCTTTGACGGCGCGCTGGTTATGAAGGGTAAGCGTGCCGTAGCGGATTACATCGCGGATATCAACAAGCGCGCGGATAAGGATAAAAAGTCGGTGTCTCCCAAAGAGCTGCAAAGCCTTCCCGTTCTGCAGCTCATCAACGAGGCGTTTGCGCGCGGTATCAAATTCCTGCCCGTGGATCTGGAAAAGTCCAGCGACGTGGAGTATCTCCCCGAGGACGGCAAGATTCGGATGCCCTTTTCGGCCTTTGACGGTGTCGGTGAGAACGCCGCTGCTAATATCGTCGCCGCGCGTGCGGAGTCGCCGATCTTCTCGGTGGAGGATCTGCGTACCCGCGCCAAGCTCACCACTGCCGTAATCGATATTCTTCGTGCCAACGGCGTTTTGGACGGATTAAACGAAACCGATCAGCTTACCATGAATTTTGGTCTGGAGCCTGTTCACGCGCCGACACCTGCCGCATCCGCCCCAAAAGAAAAAGCCGCCAAAACCGCTGTGGCTACCGACGAAGGTGACGACGACGGAACTGTTCAAATCAGTATGTTCTGAGAATACGGAGACAATTATGCATATTCCAACCTCCCCCACAACCTACATCGACGTTCTTCCCTTTGAGGACGCTCTCGTCGAAGGACTCAGACCTCACCCCGACTATGACGTAAACAAGTGGCTGTACGTTCCCAACCGCTATGATGAATACCGTTACATACTCGGCACGAGAGGGAAGAACCCCCTCATTTGCGTGGGCATTAACCCCTCCACCGCCGCCCCCGACAACCTTGATCCCACCTTGAAATCGGCACAGCGCATCGCTCTGGCCAACGGGTACGACAGCTTTCTCATGTTCAACGTGTACGCCCAGCGCGCCACCCGCCCTGACGATATGGAGCGGGAGCGCAACGAGTGGCTGCACGACGAGAACATGAAGGCCTTTCGTTACCTGCTTTCGCTGGCAGGCGAGCGTCCTGCCGTGTGGGCGGCGTGGGGAGCAATTATCGAAAAACGCCCCTACCTGTCGGATTGCGTTCATGAGATGGAAGCAATCGGCAGGGAAGTGGGTGCCACGTGGTACCATGCGGGCCCCCTGTCGGTTAAGGGACATCCCCACCACCCGCTGTATCTCAAAAGCGATACCGTGCTCGAGCCCTTCGATACCAAATCCTATCTCACGTTGATGGCGGCAGCTCGAAAATGATTTTTGCGCTTACGTATAATTTGCCGTCAAAATAATTTGACTAAGAGCGACAGTTGTGGTATAATAAAAAATATATAATGTAAACGGAGGGCAGAATGGTTATACTTGGCATTGACCCCGGGCTGGCAATCGTCGGCTGGGGCGTGATCGACTATCAGGGCTCGCGCTTTCGCACCCTTGCGTACGGCTCCATTCTCACCCCCGCGGGCATGGAAACGCCTGCGCGGCTGGCCCTCATCCATCGGGAGCTGACCGAGATCATCAAGCAGTATAAGCCCGCCCAGATGGCGGTGGAGGAACTGTTTTTCAACACCAACATCACCACCGGTATCCGCGTTGCCGAGGCGCGCGGCGTCATCCTCATGACGGGGCAGGAGATGGGGGTAGAGCTGTTTGAATACACTCCTCTGCAAGTCAAACAAGCGGTGGTAGGATACGGCCGCGCCGAGAAAAAGCAGGTAATCTCTATGGTTACCCGTCTCTTGGGACTCCCAACCCCCCCGAAGCCCGACGATACCGCCGACGCGCTGGCCATTGCCATTTGCCATGCGCACAGCGGATGCTCACGGCTTGCGAATTACTATAATAAATGACCATCCAAAAAGGAGATAGAACGATATGTGGTGTGCCGACGGCTGGAAGGACTATGAACTGATCGATACCTCGGACGGGGAACGCCTCGAGAAATGGGGCAAGTATATCCTCGTCCGCCCCGATCCGCAGATTATATGGAAGGATTGCGCGCGCTCCCCTCTGTGGAAGCGGGCTGACGGCGTATACCGCCGCTCCTCTACGGGAGGCGGCAAATGGGTCAAGAACGACCTGCCCGCTCAATGGCAGATCGGCTACGGCGACGGCCTCCGCTTCGTCCTGCGCCCCATGGGCTTTAAGCATACGGGACTTTTTCCCGAGCAGGCGGCAAACTGGGATTGGTTCTCGGAGATCATCCGCCGTGCCAAAGCCAAGGATCCCAACCGCACCGTGAAGGTTCTCAATCTGTTTGCCTACACGGGCGGCGCGACTATGGCGGCGGCCAAGGCAGGCGCTGCCGTGGTACACGTGGATGCCGCCAAGGGCATCGTCGCGCAGGCCAAGGAGAATGCCGCGCTTTGCGGGCTGACCGACGCCCCTATCCGCTACATTGTGGATGACTGCAAGAAATTTGTGGAACGCGAGATCCGCCGTGGCAACCGCTACGATGGCATCATCATGGATCCTCCCTCGTACGGACGTGGGCCGGGCGGCGAGGTGTGGAAGCTGGAGGACAGCGTGGACGAGTTGGTAGGCCTTGCGGCACAACTGGTATCGGATGAAGCCCTGTTCTTCCTCATCAATTCCTATACGACGGGTCTTTCCCCCCTGACCATGACCTACCTTCTTGATCTCAAGGTCAAGAAGGTTCACGGCGGCCGTACCGAGGCAGGCGAACTGGGATTGCGTGTGAGCCAAACGGGCTCGGTGTTGCCCTGCGGTGCCAGCGCGCGTTGGGAAAGAGGCTAAAAGGAGTTTATTTTATATGGATCAAACTATGCCCTTCATTCATGTGGAGGATCTTTCCTACGCCTACGTGGGAGAGGATGAAAAGCCCATCCCCGTGCTGGATCATATCTCCCTCGACATTCGGGAAGGG
Source organism: uncultured Clostridia bacterium (assembly GCA_904502015.1). Taxonomy (GTDB): domain Bacteria; phylum Bacillota; class Clostridia; order Oscillospirales; family CAG-272; genus CAMEON01. Next base: position 19,373 of record CAJGEA010000001.1, read on the forward strand.
GAATACGTGGCCATTCTGGGGCACAACGGCTCGGGTAAATCCACCTTTGCCAAAATGCTCAACCTCGTGGTAGAGGATTATACCTACGCAGAGGGAAAGATTTATATTGACGGTATGGATATCATGTCCCCCGATATGACCGACGATGACGTGCTGAATCTTCGCCGCGCGGTTGGCATGGTGTTTCAGAATCCCGACAACCAGCTCGTCGCCACTATTGTGGAGGAGGACGTTGCCTTCGGTCCCGAAAACATCGGTATCCCGCACCCAGAGCTGCGTGAGCGCGTGGATCGCGCCCTCGCCGCCGTGGGCATGACCGAATACGCCCACCACGAGCCTCACCGTCTGTCAGGCGGGCAAAAGCAACGTGTAGCCATCGCGGGTATCATCGCCATGATGCCCCGCTGTATGATTTTTGATGAATCAACCGCCATGCTGGATCCCGTCGGCCGCCGTGAGGTGGTCGAAACTATGGAACAGCTCAACCGCGAGCAGGGCATCACGGTACTGTCCATCACCCACTATATGGACGAGGCGGCGCGCGCCGACCGTGTGATCGTCCTTTCGGACGGCAAGGTCGTTTTAGACGGCAAGCCCGAGGAGGTATTCTCCCGCGGAGATATACTGCACCGCGTCGGTCTTGAGTTGCCGCAATGTACCGCGGTGTCCCAATACCTGAAGGCGCGCGGAATCCCGCTGGACGGCGTCCTCAACATGCCCGAGCAGTGTGCCGATGCAATTGCGCGCGCATGGAAAAACGGGCAAAACTGACTTCTATTGCAATCAACCCGAAAGGGTGAGGAGCGTTTGTTCATGAAGAAAAAAACAAAATCCATTCAACCGAACCGCACGGACACCGCGGTCGGTATGAATATAGTCAACCAAGCCGAAAAACCGAAAATTCGGTTGGAAAATATCAACTACGTCTACGGTAAGAATACGCCCTTTGAGGTTCACGCGTTGGACGGCGTTTCGCTGGATATCCACCGAGGGCTGCTGACCGGAATCATTGGGCACACGGGATCGGGTAAATCCACGCTTGTTCGATTGCTCAACGGTCTTGACCGAGCCGAGCAGGGGCGTGTTCTACTCGATGGGCAGGATATTTGGGAAAACCCCAAGGAAATCGGCAAGATACGATTCCGCGTGGGCCTGGTTATGCAGTACCCGGAGTACCAGTTGTTCGAGGAAACGGTCTGGGCGGATATCGCCTTTGGCCCGCGTAATATGGGACTTATGGACGACGAGGTGGAGGCACGCGTGCGCGAAGCCGCCGCTTTTGTGGGCCTTGATCTCGCGCTGATGGAAAAATCACCCTTCGACCTTTCGGGCGGCCAAAAACGCCGCGTAGCCATTGCGGGTATTATGGCGATGCGCCCCGAGGTGCTGGTGCTGGACGAGCCTGCCGCAGGACTGGACCCTCGCGGCCGCCACACCATTTTCCAAGGCATTCGCGACTACAACCGCAAAACGGGTTGCACGGTCATAATCGTCAGCCACAGTATGGAGGACATGGCACAGTACTGCGACCACGTAGTGGTTATGGCGCATGCCCGCGTTTTCATGGCAGGCACACGAGACGAGGTGTTCGCCCGCGCCGATGAGCTTGAGGCCGTCGGTTTGGATATTCCACAGGTTACGAAGCTCTGTGTCCTGCTCCATCAGGCAGGGTTGCCCATTCCCGTGGGACTTTACACGCAGGAAACGGTTGAAAACGCGCTTCTTGCGCTGTTCCAAGAAGGAAAGGGAGGTGTGCGCCATGAATAACATCGCCCTCGGCCAATACTACCCCGCGAAATCGGTGATGCACCGCCTTGACCCCCGCATCAAGGTCATTGGCGCCATTGCCTATATCGTAGCGGCGTTCCTTTGCCGAAACGTCACGGCGTTCGCCTTTCTGCTGTTGTCCTGCTTTGTGTTGATTCTGATCAGCCGCATCCCGCTTCGGATCGTGCTGAAAAGCGTGCGCGCCCTGGTATTCATCATGCTCTTTACAGCGGTTCTGAACGTGTTTTGGGTCACCGATGCCACTGTGGAGCCCTTATTTGCGTGGCGATTCATTCGCATCTATGAGCGCGGCATTTATCAGGCCGTGTTTATCCTCGTCCGTATTGTCGCCATGGTCATTGGAACCAGCTTGTTCTTGACCTATACCACCTCACCCATTGCGCTGACCGATGCCATCGAGCGGCTCCTCAAGCCGCTGGCCAAGTTCCACGTCCCCATTCACACCTTTGCCATGATGCTGACCATTGCACTTCGGTTTATCCCCACCATTGTCGAGGAAACCGATAAGATCATGGCGGCCCAGAAGGCACGCGGCGCAGATTTCACAACGGGAAGTCTTACCAAACGCGCCAAGGCCCTCATTCCCGTGATCGTGCCCCTTTTCGCCTCGGCGTTCCGCAGGGCCGATGAGCTGGCGACCGCTATGGAATGCCGCTGCTACCATGGCGGGGAAGGGCGTACCAAACTACGCGTTCTGCGCTTGGGTGGGCGTGACGTAGTGGCCCTGCTGCTTATGGGCTTCTTCATCGCCGCTATCGTACTGCTCAACGTGTTTGGTAGTCGCTATGCGTGGCTGTTTACCATGTAAAATGAGCAGAAAAAACTTATTTTGCAGGCAAAACAGAAAAACTTTTCCAAAAAACAGCAGGTCAAATTTAACAAACTTTTCGCGATCAATTTGACAAATCGGCTATATGGCCGAAAGATCGTAGTCATAATGCCCAAAATCAAGACGATGTATTGTTAAAATAGATCAATGAAACCTTGATTTTGGGCTTTTCTCCCTCCGTTTTTGAAAAAACGCACAAAAATTCTCTTGACAAGTCCCAAAATTGTGATATAATATACATATAAGGACAGATATACGATGCCATGAATGTTCCAATATTCACGGTGACGTGTGATCTGACCGGAAAAGGTGTAACCGTATGAAGGAAACCAACACCACCCCCGAGCTCAGTGCTCTTGCATCGGGCGAGGTGGGTGCCGTCGATCCCACCGTTCGCGCACTCATTATAGAGGCACAAGGCGGTAGCCAAGAGGCTTGCAATACGCTCAGGCAAAAATACCGCCCGCTTCTCGAATCCTCCTTGTCCCACTTCAGCGCTTCAGAAATGACCCTGCAAGAGATCGCCGATCTGCAGGAGGAAGCCGAACGGGTATTTCTCAACGCCATATTCTCCTATGACAACGAGCAGAACGCGGTTGATTTTGGCCTCTACGCCAAGATCTGTTTGCATAACGGACTCATCTCGGAATGGCGGCGTATCAACGTCCGTCGTCGGGTGATGCCTGTGTCCCTCGGAGACGTGGAGACTTCGGTTGGCGAAGACCCCGCCACGGGGTTTGCCGATGCGGAGCAGTTCCGCGAGCTGTGCCGCGCCGTGCGCGAGCTCCTGTCGGACTTTGAGAACGCGGTATGGTGGAAATATGTGATGGGCGAATCGGTTTCCGACATTGCAAGATCCCTTTCCCGTGATGAACGATCTGTCCATAACGCCATTTACCGAATCCGTCGCAAGCTCAGAGAGCATCTCTCCCTGTAAGCTGTAACGCGTAAAGCGACGAGGCGGATGGGTGGCTATATGCTCTGATGGTTTAAGAAAAACGCGGGAATCCGAGATGACGGTTTAAGTCCGTCAAGGGGCAGTATATCAGTAAAGTGAGGAAACGCCAATGTACGAAGACGAGATCATGGACACCGAAGAGGCCGCCGAGGCTGCAGAGGTTGCCTACCAGGATGAGACTCTGGTTTGCAAGGAATGCGGTAACGAATTCGTGTTCACCGTGGGAGAACAGCAGTTCTACGCTGAAAAGGGCTTCCAGAACAAGCCCAAGACCTGCAGAGCATGCCGTAACGCCAGAAAGAACGCAGACAAGCCCGAGCGTCAGTATTTTGAGGCAACCTGCTCCGATTGCGGTGCAATTGCCAAGCTGACCTTCCAGCCCAGCACGGATAGACCCGTCTATTGCAGTGCCTGCTTCGAGGCAAGAAGAAGAGATCAGTAAGCATTGCTGGTTGATCGCTCCTGCGCATCAACAAAAAACGGTATACTATGAGTCGGTAATGCCCGATTTGTGTATGCCGTTTTTTGTTGTTGTTGCGTTAATCAGCTCCGATTGGTTGACAAGCAGGAGCGAAAATGGTATAATATATGTAGTCATTTTTATAGTAGAGGAAAAGTCTATGCGCCGTATTCTGCTTGCCATTCTCGCTTTGACAGTTTTATATACCGTCTGCGGATGTTCTGACCGTTATATAAAAGGGGACACATTTGCCCAAGCCGTTCCCCTGACGCCCGAAATGCTGGAGGAAATATCCAGAGAAATATTTGAAGGTACGGGGACGGATGCAACAACATCCGACGAAACCAATCCCATCCCCGCGGAAACGCTCCCGCCTCTGACCGACGACAGCACGGTGTATTGGCTTTCGGGAGGGAAGGTGAGCCACGTATCACGGGATTGCCGCTATATCCGTGACCGCGATGACGCGCTTACAGGCACGCTTGCCGAGGCACAAATAGCAGGTAAGAGTAAGGTTTGCTCGGTTTGCTATCCGACAAACTGATTAAAATATTAAACCAAACCGAAAGGACGGGCTTATATATGAAACCGTGTTTGAAGAACCCCATATTGACCGTCCGATCCGCTTCCGCTCGAAAAAAATGGACGGTTTGTATTCTGCTTGTGGCCATTCTTTCCACCATGATTGTTATTTTTCTTTTCTCGTCCGAGCGCGTATCCGAATCGGGGGAGAGAAGCTTTAGCGTGACGGTACAGATTGCCCGTATTTTGTACCGTGACTTTGACAATCTCTCTCATGCCGAACAAACCGAAATCGTGGACGGAATGCACCGCGTCGTGCGAAAAGGCGCACACTTTGCCGAATACGCGGTACTGGGGGTCCTCGTGATGCTGGAACTGAGTGAAATATTCCTATCCCCTACAAGCACAGCGCGGCGTCGGCTTTACCTTGCCATGATGGCCGCCTCATTCGGGCTTTCCTACGCCATCCTCGACGAGGTACATCAAATTTTTTCCCATCGCGGAGCCAGCCCTCGGGACGTGTGTATTGATTTTGCGGGCGTCATTTTCGGTGTCGGACTTGTTGCAGGATTGTCTTATATCATTCGACGGATTCGCGGCAGAAATCATGCCGCTCACCAATACGGCAAAGGAGAAAACGCATGAAGGTCACTCGCTACCGGCTGTCAACCGCCAAGCCAAACATGCATTTTACAGCGGCGCTCGTGGCGGATCTGCACGATCTCCCTTATGCCCCCGTTCTTGACGCGATGAAACGGGAACGGTTCGACTGTATCCTGGTCGCGGGCGACCTGACCGAAAACTTAGAGCGATCCATACACGAGGTGCGCCGACCGGGTCTGGGCTTTCTCAAGGAAGCCGTAAAAATTGCCCCTACCTTTTACTCTTTTGGCAACCACGAGATCGGTGGATGCCATTCCGCCATTCGTAACCCTGAGCGGCTCTCGCCCGACCGTATTCCGATTCACCCTACGTGGCGTGAATACATCACGTCAACAGGCGCGGTTCTGCTGGACGAAGCATGGACAACATGGCAGGGAATTGCCATCGGTGGTTTAGGTTCGGGACTGCTTAAACCCGGACGGAAGCCCAACTATGATTGGTTGAACGATTTTTCCAAAAATGCGGGCTATAAGCTCCTGCTGTGCCACCACCCCGAATACTTTGACCGCTATCTTCGTGACTACCCCATTGATCTCTTCGTATCGGGGCACGCGCACGGCGGGCAATGGCGCATATTCGGTCGCGGTGTCTACGCTCCCGATCAACATCTTTTTCCCCGCTATACATCGGGCGTGCATGAGAACCGCTTGGTCATTTCCCGCGGCGTTGCCAACTCGGTGCGCTTCATCCCCCGCTTTTTCAACCCCTGCGAGGTGGTCATGATCACCGTAAGCTCAATATAAAGGTTGCCCGAGGGAGCCGAATGGCCTCCTCGGGCAGATTTTTATTTGGAAATTTTGACTTCAATATCGCCCGTGTCGGTCGTGATCTCACACATACCGCCGTTCATGGTTTTGGGAACTTCAACCTTGCCCGTGTCCGTTTTTGTGAAGAATATCTTTGCGGAGCGTAGCGTTCCTTCCACGTCGCCTGTGTCTGTCTTGATCGCGATTATAGCGGCATCGCAATCCTCAAACTCTACGTCTCCCGTGCTTCTTACGATGGTAAGCGCATGGGCGGCAATGATGTTTTTTAGGTCAATATCGCCCGTACTGCCGTTGGAAGAAAAGTCATAGCAGGCAATATCGGTCAGCTCTGCATCTCCGGTAGAAACGTGAATTCCAACGTCGCCAGCGCAGCTTACGCGGTTTGCCGCAATTTTTCCTGTTGTGACCGTGAGATCCAGCGAGCCGGCCGACACGTTTTCTACCCGAATATTGCCCGTGCTTGTTTGGATCTTCATGCCGTGCAGGGTAGAAGCATGGCTCGTTACATCACCCGTGCCTTGCGAAATGTCCATGCTGTCGAAGGAGAAATCCTGCGGTATGCTCACATCGCCCGTGTGCGATCTTATTTGAAGCGCGCCATACTCCGCGCGGGGCAGATACACGGTGATCGTGGTGCTTTGGAATGAGATTCCAAAATACTCGTACCAGTGTCTCGTATCGGAAAGCTCGATGGTGAGGGTGTCGTCCTTTACCGTAACCGAATGCTTCAAGCTTACCTGCTCGCGACAAATCACCGTAACGTTCGCATCGTCGGACGGTGCAAATACGATGTCAGCGGTGTCGGAAACGACGGAAATATTCTTAAAGCTTTGGGTGATCGCATGTTCATTCGTTTCGTATTTGACTGTCGATAGCCTTGTAAAATCCCATCCAAGCATAGTCATTACACTCCCGAAAATAATCATACCCGTAAAAAGGAGAGAGGCGGCTATGATCAGCCAAATTTTCGTTGCTTTTTTCATGATGCGTTCTCCTTTCCGACAAAGCATTTTTTGATCGACAAGGCCATGAGGCGCGTAAGTCGCGCCGCACCCTTGGTGGATGCCTTACATCCAAAGAAGGCAAATATGGAGAGTCCTGCACAGAAAACAGCAGTACCCAGAACGGCCATTCCGGAAGGAACGTGAGCGCCGCAGATAAAGCCAATTCCGCCAGCCAAACCGCCAACCGCGCAACTAACCAAGCCGGCAAATACAGCCCACAGAGACACGATGACAGACCAAAGGGAGGCGTACAGCGATAGAATAACAGCGAACGCGGCAATCAGCAGGGAAAGCCATATCGGAGAACCGAGAGCAAGCAACACGATCTCCCACGCGTGAATCCTTCTTTTGGGCCTGATTCTTTGCTTGGCGAGCTTTATAAAGGGGGTGTCCTCGATGATCTGAGCCACAACCTCGTCCACCGTGCCGATTTCGCGCACGGCCTCCTCCTCGGTCAATCCCTCGTCTATCCGATCGTCGATCATTTCGGCGTAGAACGTCAGCCGTTCCTCAATGTCCTGCGGTGGCAATCCGCCCAGACGATCTTTCAGTTCTGCCAAAAATTCAGATTTACGCATCTTTTTCGTCCCCCTTCGTCACAAATTGATAAATGGTCACCATCTCCTGCCACTCACTCTTGAATTCCTCGATGCGGCGGAGCCCCAAATCGGTGATGTGATAGTATTTCCGTAGTCGGCCGCCATGCTCGGCGGTGCGAACCGTCAGCATATCCGCGGCCTCCAGTCGCTTGAGAATGGTGTATAGCGTAGATTCCGACATCTCCAGATAAGGCTTCATATCCTTGATCATTTGGTAGCCGTAAGAATCCTCATTTTTGATGGTGGCCAGGACGCACACGTCCAGCAGCCCTCGTTTCATTTGAATATCCATACAATACCTCCCCTTGCGTAATACATCATACCACGAGGTATCGGCTTTGTCAAGAGGTTTTGCAAAGATTTTCAAAAAAAGATCGTACCAAAAGCCTTGACGCATCCACGGAAACATGCTATACTTATTTTAAAACATACAAAGGAAAAAGGCAGGAAACTCACATCCCGCCGTAACCAAGAAAATATGAGAAAAAATATACGCATTTTCATTGGCATAGCAGCCATACTTTGCCTCACGCTTCTGCCGGTCAGTTGCGGTGTGAGTAATTTGCCTATAGATCCCAGCGGAGAAACCGCTGCCTCGACGAATGGTGCCGAAACCGACACATCGACAGAACGGAACACCGATCAGGACGATACGGATCATACAGATGTCACTGATCAGACGGATCTGGTAACCACCGAGAAGGAATCCACAAAGGAAGATCTGTTTGATTTGCCCACTCCGTCGGGGGATTATCTGCTGACCTACGAGAATCTGGGCGTGCTGGGTTCTGAAAACAACATCGTATATTTTGTCATTGACCGCTTTGACTGGGAATATTACGTATGGGCAAGAGAAAAAGCCCCCGAAATATTCCACAATCTCGATAGCGGCGGCTTCACCTATTACGATGATGCCATTTCTCTGTATCCCAGAACCTTCCCAAGCATCGCATATATGGTCACGGGCGCAGAGAACGATTTTTCTCAAACCTGTGAAGACTATTTTGCGTCGGCGTACGGACGGTCCGAATTTATGCGGCAGCTTTATCGTGAGGGTTACACCGTCAATATATACACAGACGAAGAATACGGCTACATAAACGCCGCCTATATGGCAAACTACACCGCCAACGCCAAGCCGGCAGGGAACGACCAAGCCACGTATAGCACGGATATGCGTGACATTTACAACCATTTGACGCAAAACGGCATAAGCATCGGCGAAAGCAAGAAAAGCTACGCTTTCATCCACCTGTCGGGCACGCATCTGCCGCTGCTGTATGATGAGAATTTTGACTCCCTGCCTGAGGATGACGCCGAAAGGTGGGATTCGACGCTGGGTATGAAGCAAAGCTTTGCTATCATTAACTACTATATCGACGAAATGAAACGGCTTGGTGTATATGACAACGCCACCATCATCATAACGGGGGATCACCCCTCCATCGGCTCGGATAGCGACGTTCCGCTTCGCTGGGCTCACGTAACGCCGCTGTTCGTCAAGCCATCCTCTAACGCGGACGGAGCTTTGCAGGTATCGAGTGCCCCCGTCACCCATGCTGATATTTTCCCCACCATCCTCCAAAGTGAAGGGATCGCGAGCGGAATGGATTTCGGAAGATCCCTCTTTGAAATTACCGAAGACGAGAACAGGGAACGGCTGTATTATTTCCAGAAATATGATAAAATTGACGGCCGAACTAACTACGAGATGGTGGTATTTGCCATCAACGGCAAGGCCGCCGATTACAAAAACTGGGAGATCCGCGAGCGGTATTATCTCGGAAAGAGTATTTACGGTTAAGGAGTTATCAATATGTCAAAGATTTTGATTGTTGTAGATATGCAGAACGATTTTATTGACGGTGCGCTTGGAACCAAAGAAGCCGTTGCGATCGTACCGTATGTAAAAAATGTAATCGAAAATTTTGATGGCAAGGTGTTCTTTACGAGAGACACGCATTTTGAGAATTATTTGCAAACGCAAGAAGGCATGAATCTGCCTGTGCCGCATTGTATCAAAGGAACGGACGGCTGGCAGATACGCGCAGAACTTGACGCGCTTCGTACCACAGACGCCATAGATAAGCTCACCTTCGGCTCGTCCGATTTGATTGAGGTTTTGAAAAAGGAAACGGACATAGAGAGCATCACCTTTGTTGGACTTTGCACCGATATCTGCGTGATATCCAATGCCATGGTCGTTAAGGTGTTCTATCCTGAAATCCCGTTGATCGTTGATGCCAAGGCCTGCGCGGGTGTAACGCCCGAAAGCCACAAACGCGCCTTGGAGGCAATGAAAATATGTCAGATTAAGGTGATAAACGAGTAAAAATATCACATTCTTGCATGGGCAGAAAGAGAAGGGGGGATTCGAACCCCGCTCGGCGCAGCCAAGCATCAAGCTGCGTTCCGCTTCGCTATGTGAATAGAAATCTATTAGTTATGTGGCAATTTGAACGAGGCTTCTCCTACCTTCACTCTACTAACGCAACGCAAAAGGGACACCACTCGGTGTCCCTTTTGCGTTGGCGGAGCGGGTAGGGCGTAAAACAACCCTATATGTAAAAGTGTAGAGTGAAGAGTGAAAAGTGAAGAGTGAAAAAGTAAAGGGACTAAAACGAGAATCGTTTTAGTCCCTTTTTGGCGGAGAGAGAGGGATTCGAACCCTCGTGTGCGTTAGCACAAACTGATTTCGAGTCAGCCCCGTTATGACCACTTCGATATCTCTCCGTATTAAATTGTAGAAAAAACATCGACTCAAAATCAGACTGATTCCGAGGTCAGCATGTGTTGCAAGCAACACGTTTATGGCCACTTCGATATCTCTCCGTATGAAATTGTAGTTTGGATATCTCTCCAAACGCATGATATTATACCACACTTCCTTCAAAAAAGCAATACCTTTTTTGAAAAAACTTTTCAAAAAGGGAAATATTCTATCATCATTTTTCTGTATGTTCTATTGCAAACTTCAACATCCAAAATAATCGAATTGAATTGACAAGATCACTGGCATATGGTATAATATCACCGTATTATGAGGGAAGGGGAAGGGTGCATGGAAATACTGTACAGTGACGAGCATCTGGTTTTTATCTCCAAGCAGCAGGGCGTTCCGTCCCAGCCCGATCCGTCGGGGCAACGCGATGTTCTCACCATTCTGGCGGAGCAATTTAGGACGGTTTACCCCATCCACCGTCTGGATACCCCGACGGGCGGCGTGATGGTGTTTGGGCGCACCCCCAAGGCCGCGGCCGCGCTGTGTGCTATGGTACAGGATCACGAGGCTTTTGTCAAGGAATATCTCGCCGTCCTGCCCGCGCGTCCCGATTTCCCCGAGGGTGAACTTTGCGACCGCCTTTACCATGACCGCCACGCCAATCGCGCTTTCGTAGTGGACAACAAGAGCAACCGAAAGGGAACCAAAGAGGCGCGGCTTACCTACCGCATTCTTGCCGAGGCAGAGAACGGCCAAACGTTGGTTTGCGTTCGTCTGCATACAGGGCGCACTCACCAGATCCGCGTACAGTTCGCATCCCGCAGTTTCCCCTTGATTGGGGACGGCAAGTATGGAAGCCGGATAAAATCCGCGCATCTGGCGCTGTGGTCGTATTCCATCTCGTGCGAGCATCCAATCACGCATAAAAAACTGCATATCGTTTCTCCTCCGCCGAAAACCGAAGACCTATGGAATCGGTTTTCGTGGAAAACATTATCAAACGATTGAAAGGAGCCTAAAATGGCATTTCCGAGTAATTTTATATGGGGCGTTTCTACCAGCGCGGGCCAGATTGAGGGCGGCGCCTATGATGATGGCCGCACCGCATCCATTTGGGACACGTTTGCGCAGAAGGAAGGCAAAATTTTTGGCGGACATACTCCGACCGTCGCCTGCGACAGCTATCACCGCTTCTTTGATCGGGATATCCACAATCTGCTGGGACTTGGAGTCAACTCCTACCGTATGTCCATCTCCTGGTCACGCGTGCTACCTAACGGCATCGGGCAGTTGAATGACAAGGGCATGGATTACTACAAGCGCGTTTTTGAAGCCCTCAATACAAACGGCATTTCCCCTAATGTCACCCTCTACCATTGGGATCTGCCACAGGTATTGGAAGAGAAGGGCGGATGGGCCAACCGCGAAAGCATTGAGTGGTTCGGCGAGTACGCGCACAAGATGTTCTCGTCATTTGGCGACGTGGTTCCCATGTGGTCCACCATCAATGAGCCCATCGCCACCTATATCGGCTACGCGCACGGCGCATTTGCTCCCGGGCATACCGATGAAAAGCTCGGCAACCAGGCGCGCCACAACATTCTGGTCGCACACGGTAAGGGTGTTGAGGCATTCCGTGCCGTAGGTCCTGCCCACTCCAAAGTCGGTGTTGTCATTGACATCTGGAAGCGCCACGCGCTGACCGACTCCCCCGAGGATCGCGCCCTCGTGATGGATCAGGACGAACGCAACTGGAAGTTCTACTGCGATCCCATTCTCGCGGGCCGTTACAGCGATTATCTGCTGGAGCATCTGGAGAGGGAAGGCACCTTGATGCACATGGAGCCCCACGATTTCGAGTTGACCTCTCAGCCTATTGATTTCTTTGGCCTGAATGTCTACAACCGCGTTATGGTCAGCCAGAACCAACAGGCGCTTGCGGACTTCTCGCAGGGCGGCAACTTCATGAACAACCGTTCTGAATACTATCCCAAGGCCGTGTACGATGCCATTCACCTTCTACACGATCTCTACCACATCAACTGCCCCATTTACGTAACCGAAAACGGAACCTATTTTGAGGGCGACGAGCCCGTCGGTCCCTCAGGCATGATCGAGGACGATGACCGCATCCGTTATGTCAAGGGCTTCCTTGAATGGCTGGAACGGGCAGTTGACGAGGGCTTTGACGTCCGTGGCTACTATTTGTGGAGCCTGATGGACAATTTCGAGTGGCCCGCAGGCTATAACTCTCATTTCGGTATCATGTCTACCGATTTTGAAAACGGAACCACTACCTGGAAAAAGAGCGCATATTTCTATCGCGACTTCATCAATTCAATACGTAACGGGAGATAATAAGCATGGCACAATTTACACTCGCTTCCTTTAACATTTGCTCGGCTCATTTCATGGAGCAAACGTACACCGAAAAAAATCTCCATCGCCTTGCCGATATGATTGCCCAGAGCGGCGCCGACGTTGTAGCACTTCAAGAAGTGGATCGCGGCGCAAACCGTTCGGGCGGCGTGGACATGGCGGCACGCCTTTCCGAGCTTTCGGGGCTTCCTCACCATTACTTCATCAAGATCCGTGATTTTCAGGGCGGCGAATACGGCACGGCCATCCTCTCCCGCTATCCCATCGTCGAGAGCCAAACTCTCAATTTTCCCGTTCAGATTGCCACGCAGGGCACGTCCTGCGGTTGGGTCAAGCTGGATGTGGAGGGGGAAAGCGTAACCGTATTCAACACCCATCTGTCGGTGGAGAGCGAGGAGGCCAACACCGAAACCCTTTGCTGCTTTGGCGACATTCTCAAGGACTATCTCGCAAACCATGACGGAGGATGCCTGGCGTGCGGTGATTTCAACACGCTTCCCACCAAGGTCGCCCAGTACTTGCCGTGGATGCATCGCGCCCACGACGGTCTTGTAACCTTCGCTGACCGTTCCATTGACCATATTGTTTACGCCGATCCCATTCAGGTCAGCAACGCGCGCACCATGAATACGCAGGTGGATCGAGTAACCGACCACAATATGCTGCTGGTAGATGTAACCGTATAATACAAATCCCCATTCCGGCCTTGCGGTACGGAATGGGGATTTTAATTGTTACAATTTTATGTAAGCGTTTCTTTGAGGGCCGACCGACACGTACGTGATCTTGGCCCCCACCAGCTGCTCGATATACTTGACGTAGGTGAGAGCGGCCGGAGGAAGATCATAGGCGGTTCTGCATTCGGTAATGTCCGAGTGCCATCCGTCTACGTACTCAATCACAGGCTTAGCGACCTCCAGATCTGCACCGATAGGGAAATCGGTGGTTCGCACGCCGTTGATCTCGTAGGCAACGCATACGGGGATCTTGTCGAGGAAGGAAAGGGAATCCAGCTTGGTCAGTGCCAGCTCGGTGGCACCCTGAATGCGAACGCCGTAGCGGGACGCAACGGCATCAAACGCGCCAAGGCGGAAGGGACGTCCCGATGCTACGCTGTACTCGTCACCCACTTGGCGTAGCTCCTCGGCCGCTTCGTCATGCAGCTCGGTTACGAACGGCCCGTCGCCAAGACATGAGGAAAATGCCTTCATAACGCCAATGGTGCGATCCAGCTTGAGAGCGGGCACACCCGCACCAATAGTCGCGTAGGCGGCAATGGTAGACGAAGACGAGGTGTAGGGATAAATACCGAAGTCAATATCGCGCAGGGCTCCCAGCTGAGCCTCAAAGAGAATGCGCTGGCCCTCGGCGGCAGCCTCGGTCAGATAGATGCCGGTATCGCAAATATACTCCCCGAACACCTTGCCGTAATGCAGGGCCCAATTCAGAATTTCATCGTAATCCACCGCCTGCTTATGGTACATTCCCTCGGCCTCCAGCGTCTTGTAGGCAACGATTCCGCGCAGACGCTTGGCCAGGTACTCAGGATTGCGGAGGTCACCCATACGGATGGCCTTGCGCAGGTACTTGTCACCGTACACATAGGCATTGGCACGTGTGGTGTCGCTGGCCTTATCAGCGCCAAAGCGCTCCTCCTCGTAGTTGTCGATAGAGATATGATAAGGCATTGTGACAATGGCGCGATCCGAGATTTTGAGGTTTCTGGGAGAAACGTCCGCACCCTTTTCGCGTACACCGTCAATCTCTTTTTCCAGATGCTCGGGGTCAATGCACATACCGTTGCCCATAATGCAAACGATTTCGGGGTGAAGGATGCCCGAGGGAAGGAGATTCAAAACGAACCGCCCCTGCTCGTTGACGATGGTGTGACCGCCGTTGCTTCCGCCCTGATAGCGAACAACAATGTCCGCCTCGCGGGAGAGCAGGTCGACCATGCGGCCTTTTCCTTCGTCACCCCAGTTGATTCCAACAATGGATGTTAACATACAGTTTTGTCATTCCTTTCGTGAGTACACCGCCAAGACGTAGAGCATTGGCGGTTTTGCCGTGCGTCAGTCCTCGGAGGTAGGCAGGGCGCAAGGATTGCCTCCGTCCGAGGGGGAAGAAGATTGTACTGCCTTGTGGGATACCACTGCATCCTCCTCGCCCAAAATGAACTTGCGAGTGATGGTTACGGTATCCGCCGTTTCGTCGGAGGGAAGCTCGTACATCAGTTTCATCATGAACTGCTCCATGATGGCGCGCAAGCCGCGCGCTCCCGTGTTTCGTGCAAGCGCTTCCTCAGCAATGGCCTCCAGCGCGTCCTCCTCGAAGATCAGGCGAATATGATCCAGACCAAACAATTTCATGTATTGCTTGATGATCGCGTTTTTGGGATCGCGCAGAATGCGAATGAGCGCGTGTCTGTCCAGATCGTTCAGTGTCACGATGACAGGAAGACGGCCGACAAGCTCGGGAATCAATCCGAACTTGACGATATCATGGGGAACAACGCTTTTGAAAATGCCTTGGTCGACACGCTCGGACTTCTTGCGGATCTCGCCGCCGAATCCGATGGTGGTGCCGCCCTCGCGACGTTCAATGATCTGCTCCAGGCCGTCAAACGCACCGCCGCAGATGAACAGAATGTTCTCGGTATTGATGCGAATGAACTCCTGCCCGGGGTGCTTTCGGCCGCCCTGCGGGGGGACGTTGGAGATCGTGCCTTCCAAAATCTTAAGGAGAGCTTGCTGCACACCCTCGCCCGATACGTCACGGGTAATGGAGCGATTTTCGCTCTTACGGGCAATTTTATCAATTTCGTCAATATAAATGATGCCTCGCTCAGCACGCTCAATATCAAAGTCGGCAGCCTGGATCAGGCGGAGAAGAATGTTCTCTACATCCTCGCCTACGTAGCCTGCCTCGGTCAGTGTGGTGGCATCCGCAATGGCAAAGGGAACCTGAAGAGTCTTGGCCAGTGTCTGCGCGAGATAAGTTTTACCGACGCCGGTGGGGCCAAGAAGCAGCACGTTGCTCTTCTGGATATCAACCTCGGCAAGCTCTGCCATAAAGTCATCCGATGCCTCTTGGGTGTGGCGGCCCTTTTTCTTTTTTGGCATTTTGGTCAGGATGCGCTTGTAATGGTTGTAAACGGCGACAGACAGCGCGATCTTGGCGTCGTCCTGACCGATTACATACTCGTCCAGCGATGCTTTGATCTGCATGGGCTTGGGAAGAGTGTGAATATTGAGTTCTCCCGTTGCCTGCTCATGCGTGCTTGCGGTCGCTTCCTCAATCTGCTCGTTGCAGGCGTCTACACAAAAATCGCAAATGTACGAGCCCGAAGAGGAGGAGATCAGGAAATTCACTTGATTCTCACTGCGACCGCAGAAGGAACAAAAATGAAGGGTTCCGCCGCCGTTTTTGCTCTTGTCAGATCCGCGGTGATCTCGATTGGTAGTGTTTGGCATAGGAAACAAAGAAATCCTTTCTGGTTTGATAAAGGAATTGTTTATTTGGAACTAATTTCACTACGGCTGGTATAGATTTTATCAATCAAACCGTATTCAAGCGCCTGCTCGGCCGTCATGAAATAGTCGCGGTCGGTGTCGCGCTCAATCACATCGATGGATTTACCTGTGTTCTCTGCGAGAATCTTGTTGAGCATATCACGCGTGCGCAAAATGAGGTCGGCACGGATCTTGATATCGGATGCCTGCCCTTGTGCGCCTCCGAGAGGCTGGTGGATCATGATCTCGCTGTGGGGAAGGGCAATGCGCTTACCCTTTGTGCCGGCAGAGAGAAGGAATGCACCCATGCTGGCGGCAAGACCGATGCAAATAGTGGAAACGTCGCACTTGATGAACTTCATGGTGTCGTAGATCGCCATACCCGCCGTGACAGAACCGCCGGGGCTATTGATATAGAAGGAAATATCCTTATCGGGGTCTTGTGCCTCCAAAAAGAGGAGCTGCGCAACCACCAACGATGCGGTGGCATCATTTACTTCGTCAGACAAGAAAATAATACGATCGTTGAGAAGACGGGAGAAAATGTCGTAGGCTCTCTCACCCTGCGCGGTCTTTTCAATAACCGTAGGAACAAGAGCACCTCTCGTGGCTTGAACAAACGAATTCATATCAGGAATCATAGTGGAGTACCTCTCATTCTTTCTAATTTCATAATATGATTTACACACGGCAAGGTTCCGTGTAGCTTTTTAGGGGATTAACTGAACAACAGCGTTAAAAATGCAAATATTGCCGCGGCGCAGGGGAGCTACCGCGGCAACATAGCATAAATTACTCGGCCTTATCTTCGTCAGCGGATTCAGCGGTGGCCTTGGCCTTTTTAGCGCGGGGCTTCTTGGCAGGCATTGCCTCGGCAGCGACAGCGTGAGCCTTGACCTCGTCCATAGCCTTCTTGACCTTCAGGTCTGCGGCAACGGAATCAGCAGGAATCATGCCCTTGACAGCATCAACGTCCATCTGATAAGCTCCGGCCAGGCGAGCGTACTCTGCCTCAACCTCCTCGTCGGAAACCTGAATGTTCTCCAACTCGACGATCTTTTCCAGAGCCAGGCGAACCTTAACGAAGCTCTCAGCCTGAGGACGCATCTGCTCGCGCATCTGGTCAAGGGTCATGCCGGTGTACTTGAAGTAGGTCTGCAGATCCAAGCCCTGCATACGCAGGCGATTGTCGTAGTCACGGAGCAGGTTCTCGGTCTCAGCCTCAAACATAGCCTCGGGAATCTCCTCGCCACCCAGCTTCTCGGTGAGAGCCTTAACGACAGTCTCCTCAAAAGCGGCATCAGCAGCACTTTCATGTCTCTTCTGGATCTTTGCCTCAATATCGGCGCGATATTCAGCCATAGTATCGAATTCAGACACATCTTTGGCGAAATCGTCATCCAACTCGGGAAGCTCGATCTTGGTGATGGACTTAACGGTTACCTTGAAGGTAGCGTCCTTGCCCGCAAGCTCAGCGGCGTGATACTCGGTGGGGAAGGTGACGTTGACGTCAAACTCCTCGCCAATAGCGTGACCGACGATCTGCTCCTCAAATCCGGGAATGAAGGAGCCGGAGCCCAACTTCAGCGCGTAGTCGGTACCCTTGCCGCCCTCAAATGCGACACCGTCAACAAAACCCTCGAAGTCAATCTTGGTCAGATCGCCCATAGCGGCAGGAGCATCAGTTACCTCAATCTCGCGGCGATTGCGCTCCTGAATGATCTTAATCTCGTTTTCAATCTCAGTTTCGGTAACAGGCGCTACCTCGCGGGTAGCCTCAATGCCATAGTAACCCTCAATGGTTACGTCAGGCTTTACGGGAACGACAGCCGTAAACACAATGCCGTTCTCATCAATGGACTTGATATCGAACTCGGCGCGGCCAACGGGCGTAATATTTGCCTCGGCCAAAGCTGCCTCGTAAGCATCGGGAAGAAGGTCATTGGCAGCGTCCTCATAGAAAACGCCCTTGCCGTACATACGCTCAACAACCGAGCGGGGCGCCTTGCCCTTGCGGAAGCCGGGGATAGTAATATTCGCGGACTGCTTGCGGAAAACCTTGGTGACAGCCTTTTCAAAGGTCTCCTTGTCTACCGAAAACTCAAGAGCAACCGTGCTCTTTTCTGCCTTTTCTGCTTTGATCAAACTCATGATGTGGGGATTCCTTTCTTTTAATAAGTAAAGATACATCTTTTACATACATAGTATATTTTATCTTTTTTTGTGCATTTTGTCAATAGAAAACAATAAATTTTCTTTCCGTCCGAATCACGAAAGTGACGCAGAAGGGAAAGATAAAATTGTATAATGCGCCAAACCCGGTTGCTTTTTTCTTTAGAGACGGTGTAAATGAAAGTCCATGCAATCAGAGGACACAAGCGTCAACCGAATATTCTCGTATTCGCGGTAGCGCGGAGCGGCATACATTCCGTGAATATGTCCGAAATAGCAATCGGGATCACCATACTCGTGAAGCACGTCCACGAAGGGGCGACACACGAAATCCAGCCACACGGGAGGGAAGTGCAGAAACACCGAGATCGGCAACCGTAAGCCATCATCTGCCTCAATTTCTTTTTGCAGCTTGACGGCGTCATCCAGGCTCAGCTTAAGCCGAATCACCTCTCGGTTGATGATCTTGTCGTAATCTACCTCACCCACCGCGACCTGCTGTTTTTCTTCCATAAACCAACCACGCGTACCGCACACGATGTGCTCCTCCACGCGAAAGGCATTGTTATAGAGGAATTGAACCGTGGAGATGCCGTGGTCGGCCAAAAAACGGTTCATTTTATTTCCCGTTGACCACCAGAAATCGTGGTTCCCCTTGCCGATCAGCTTTTTGCCGGGGAGAGATTCGATAAACTGGAGGTCAGAGAGCGCTTCATCCAGATTCATCGCCCAAGAAATATCACCGGGGACGATTACGGTGTCGGCGGGTGTGACCACATCGCGCCAATTTTTTTCCAGTTTTTCGGTGTAACCCTGCCAACGGCGGCCGAAAACCTCCATGGATTTATTGGTTTTTTGGTTCGTGGACAAGTGAAGATCACCAATCACGTATACAGCCATGGCAAAACACCTCCGTTTCTGAAATCATTGGCGGTATAAAAAACAAATGCGCGGGAACAATAGTTTCACGGGGTAATTGAATCCCCGAAGAAACAAAGTAAGGAAGAAATGATCATGTCCGAAAAGAGAAGCGGTTGCGGCTGCAACCATATCAAGGGCGTTTGCTGCGACGTAAAGAACTGCATGTATCATGACGGCGAAACCTATTGCACCGCCAAGGAAATCACCGTCGGCCCTTCCTACGCGGCAGATGGTAAGGACACCGCCTGCGCCACCTTTAAGCCTCACGATCAGTACAACGGCTGATTGCGGCATTAGAGCCGGATTTGCAGAGGGGGCTGTCACCATGAGCGACAGCCCCGATCGGCAAACGTACATATATTACTTGCAGTAATCAAGAACGGCGATAGGCATATCCTTGTAATCAATGGTTTGGGTGAACCGCACCTCGCGCTCACCCAGCCCGCGCAGGGGGTAGGGGATTTCGGTACCCGTGGCCTCTACGAGCTGATCCAGCGCGGCGAGCGGATCACGGGGCAGAACGGCACCGTCCGAAAGGGAAGTAAACACATCGGCGGCAAACTTGTAGGGGCTGGCCGTGGATGCGACAACCATGGGAACCGAATGGTCAGCGATATCGGAAATGTACTGCTCGGCGCAGCTCAAAGCCACGGCGGTGTGAGTGTCGGCCAGATAGCCGTGCTTCTCGAAATAGGTACGGATGGTCTCGGCGGTGGTTTGCTCGTCTGCAAAATAGCCCGAGAAATTCTGCGCGATAGCCGCCTTTACGTCAGCGTCAACGGTATATACTCCATCAGCCTTGAGGCTCTCCATGTAGGCGGAGGTGCGCTCCTCGCCCGCAGAGAGGCAAAGCAGACGCTCAAGATTGCTGGAAATGAGAATGTCCATCGAGGGGGACATGGTCAGGTGAAAATCACGGTTGCGGTCATAGGTGCCCGTGCGCAGGAAGTCGGTCAGAATGTTGTTCTGGTTGGAAGCACATACGAAATGGCGGATGGGCAGACCCATGAGCTTTGCAATGTATGCCGCGAAGATGTTACCGAAGTTACCCGTGGGAACGCATACGTCCATAAGGTCACCCATCTTGATCTTGCCGCCCGCCAGGAGATCGCAGTACGCCGAAACATAATACACGATCTGGGGAGCCAAGCGCCCCCAGTTGATGGAGTTGGCGCTGGAAAGGATGTAGCCGCGCTCGTTGAGCGCCTTTGCCATATCCGCGTCGCCAAAGATCTTCTTCACGCCCGTCTGCGCATCGTCAAAGTTACCGTGAATGGCGCATACGTTGACGTTGTTGCCCGTTTGGGTGGCCATTTGGAGCTTCTGCACGCGGCTGACGCCGTCCACGGGGTAAAATACCATGATCTTGATACGATCAATGTCCTTGTAGCCCTCAAGAGCCGCCTTGCCCGTGTCCCCCGAGGTGGCAACGAGAATCAGCGCGTTGCGCTCCTCACCCGTCTTGACCAGCGCGCGGGAGAGCAGGCGGGGCATGATTTGCAGAGCCATGTCCTTGAAAGCGGCGGTCGGGCCATGCCACAGCTCCAGCGAGTAGACGTTATCGTGCAGGTGAACCAGCGGAGCGGCACCGCCGGGGAAGGAGCTCTCGGCATAGGCCGCAGTGCAATCCGAAAGCAGCTCCTCGTAGGTATAGTCCGAGAGGAACTTGCCGAGGATCTTGGCTGCACGAACGGGGTAGGAATCGTTGCAGAGTGTCGAGATATCGTCGGCCGTCAGCGCGGGAATGGTCTCGGGGATGAACAATCCGCCGTCGGGGGCAAGTCCCATCTTAATGACTTCAGCGGCGGAATACTTCTTGTGTGAGGCGTCGCGGGTGCTTTGATACATCATGATTTTTGTTCTCCTGTCTATGTATGATCTAAATTTATTTCAAATTTTTGATGGCAAAATCGTAGGCGTTGCCAAAGAAAATCTTATCTATCAACTCGTCCGAATAGTTGTGACGGGCCATGATTTCAGCAACGAGAGGCATTGCCCCAAGGCTCTCCATGCCCTCGGGCAGGTCGGTTCCGTCCCAATCCGCGCCGAAGCCGACGACGTCCTCTCCGCCGTGGGACAGGTAGTAGTCCACGTGAGCGAATACGTGCTCGGGGGTAGCGGGATGTTCCTTGTGACTAGTCAGATGCGAGCGGCAAAGGCTGACACCCACCGTACCGCCCAGCGCGCGAATGGTATCGAAATGACGGTCGCGCAGATTACGGCTGTGAGCATATACCGAGTAAGCGTTGGAATGGGATGCGATCACAGGCTTGCCATATTGAGTGGCAATGTCGAGAATATCGTCCGTGGATTTCTCGGATGCGTGGGAGACATCGGGGATGATCCCCAGCTCGAAGCAACGGCGCACCGTCTGCTTGCCAAGCTCGGTTAAGCCGTTCTCGGTATCGTGCGAGCCGCCGATGCAGGAGTTGCCTCCCCACAAAAGGGTCAGGTAACGCACACCCATCTCGTGCAGAATATCCAGTCTTGTAAGGTCTCCTGCGATCAGGCGGGCATCCTCCACCGCAAGAATGGCGGCATGCTTGCCTTGCTCCAGCGCCGTTGCAAGCTCGTGGCCGGTGCGCACACGTGCCACTTTGGCCGACAACCGCTCAATATCACGGTCAAAATAGTCAGCAATACGCAAAAAATCCTGCCAGCAGGCCTCGTCATCCAGACGGCGGTTGCTCCATACGGCATAGTATTGCGCGTATTGGCTATACGGGGTGGCATTTGCGAGGGAAACGTGGCAGTTGTTTTCGTCAAGTCCGACTTCTCGGTGATACAGCTCGTAAGCGGTGTCGCAATGGGAGTCAAAAAAACGTAACGGTTTCATAGAGTTCATACCTCCTGTATTACGCTATGAATATATGAAAGGGAACCCAAGGTTATCCTTTGGCACCGAACGCGTTGTGAAAGGGAACCACCTGCTCCACGGCGTGAGTACCGTCGGCGTTGCGGCGCAGATACACCTCAACGATGTCAATGCGGGGTTGCTTGTAGGTGTGATGCTCCCGAAGGTAGCCCTTGGCGGCGTTCACGGTTCGCATTCGCTTGTCGCGTGTTACGGCAGATGCGGGGCGACCGAAGCGCGATTCCTCGCCGTAGGCTTGGTGGCGGGATTTCACCTCAACGAACACAAGGTGGGTTTCGTTTTCTACGATCAAATCCAGCTCGTTGTGTGCCACGTGCAAATTACGCGCCACAACAGTATATCCATGGGATACGTAGTACGCCGCAGCAGCATCCTCACCGAGTTTGCCATAGATCTGCCTGTCGGTGGGCTTTTTCTCTGCGGTGCTCATGTCTTACCCTCGCTAAGAAAACGGATGAATTTGGTGCGGTGAATGGGCGCGGGGCCATGCTCACGCAGAGCGTCCATGTGCGCCTTGGTGCCGTAGCCCTTGTGCTTGGCTATGCCGTATTGCGGGTATTCCTTATCCATTTCCTCGCACAGGCGATCACGGGTAACCTTCGCCAGAATCGAGGCGGCCGCGATGGACATGGAGCGCGCGTCGCCCTTGACCACCGCCTGCGCAGGGATAGGGAAGTCGCGGTCGATATTGCCGTCGATCAGCGCATAGTCCGCCGTGTACGGTTCGCCTTCGGGGGTGTGTATGGAGGCGATGGCGCGTCGCATGGCGAGCAGATCCGCCTCCAGAATGTTCAGCTCGTTGATCTCCTCCACGCTTCCCTCGGCGATGCCAAAGGCAACGGCATTTTGGCAAATCAAATCGAATAATTTGTCGCGTTTCTTCGGGGTCAGCTTTTTGGAATCGTCCAAGCCGGGCAGATCGAAACCAAGCGGCAGAATGCAAGCCGCCGCTACTACGGGGCCGCAGAGCGGGCCTCTTCCTGCCTCATCCACACCGCATATATGCGAGTAGCCCTGTTCCATGAGCTGTTTTTCCAGTTCGTAATCAGGCATGATGGTCAGTCCTTTTCAGTCAGGGAATCGTTTTGCGGCAACGAATCAATGGTCATACGGCCAATGCGCCCTGCGCGGAATTCATCCACCAGAAGATTGGATGCGCGCTCTGTATCCACAATGCCGCCGGGGATCAGACAACCGCGCTTCTTACCGATCAGCTCCATGAGCTGAAGATCGGTGAGGGATTGCCAATCGGTATCGGCCAGCTTGTAGCGGGTTGCCAGCTCGGCGGGATACATCTCACGCAAACGGCGCACGAGGATGAGCCCAATGCACTCGATATCCAGAATATCGTCCTTGATGGCACCCGTCAGCGCGAGGTTTTCGCCAACCAGCACGTCCTCGAACTTGGGCCAGAGAACGCCGGGCATATCCAGCAGGTCAATACCCAGCTTGGTGGTTACCCATTGCTTGTTGCGGGTCACACCGGGGCGGTTTTCCACCTTGGCTTTAACGCCGCCGCTCATGCGGTTGATCAGCGTGGATTTACCCACGTTGGGCACACCCACCACCATGGCGCGCAGGTGGCGGCCGCTCTGTCCCTTGTCCTCGTACCGCTCGATACGGTCGTGCAGAACGCGTCGGATAGCGTCGGGGAGCTTGTTGATGCCCTCGCCCGTGACGCAGTCGCAAAGAATGCATACGGTGTACGGATCGGTATAATGCTCGACGAACGCGCGGCTTTTTTGGGGATCGGCGAGGGACGCTTTGTTGAGAAGCAGGATGGTGGGCTTGTTGCCCGTCATCTTGCGCAGCTCGGGATTGCGGGAGCTTACGGGCACCCGCGCGTCCAGTACCTCAATGACAATATGAACGTTTTTGAGATTCTCGGTGATCAAGCGGCGCGTTTTCGCCATGTGACCGGGAAACCATTGAATCTGCTCGCTCGGCATGAAAATCTCCTATCTTCAGTAATTTTTGGTGTTATTTTATTTGTTCGGCTTATTTGGAAAAGCAGTAGATCACTTTCCCCAGTACGCGCCGCTCGTCCACGAATCCGATGGCGTCAAAGCGGCTGTCCGCCGAATTGTTGCGGTTGTCACCCATGACGAAAAAGCATCCGTCAGGAACGGTGACTTCAAAAATACCCGTGGTATAATCAAAGGCGTAATTGGGAAGCTGAGTCCATTGCCCGATCGATTGCCCCGATGCATTGAGCAGGGCACGGTAGGGCTCATCCAGCCGTTGACCGTCTACGTAGACCGTGCCGCTCGCGTAATCAATACGAACAGTCTGTCCTTCGGTAGCGATGACGCGCTTGACAAGGGGCTCGTTATAGCGGTCGTAGCTTTTGCTGGTCTGGTGAAACACGATAATGTCCCCTGGCTTGGGCGACACAAGGCTCGTGGTGATGAGCGTCTGCCCGTGGTAAAGGGTATTGCACATGGACGTTCCACTGACGCGGCAGACTCGACCGAGCAACGTGAACATGAGCAGAACAGCGCAAACGGCGAACACCAGAATCTCAAAATAATCGAATGCAACCTGAACAAAGCTCTCGCGGGGGGCGGGGGCGGTATCGGTATCGACCGACATGTCTGGCGCATCGTTGATAGGCATATCCGACATGGGATACCTCCTTGCTTGATAGGGTTATTTGCGAATCACACGCTCGAGAAGGGTATATCCGTTGGGAATATACGCCCCCGTGGCGGTGGCTGTCGCCTCCGAGAAGGAGGTCACGCCGCTCTCTTTTTCTTGCTCCGAATTATAGATAAAGTAGGGAACGGGATCGCTGGAGTGGGTGCGGATACGCAGGGGTGTGGGGTGATCGGGGAGCACTACGACCGTGAATGCCTCACCCGTGCTCTTGAGATATTCGTATACGGGGGCGAGAATCTTTTGGTCGATCTGCTCGATGGCACGCACCTTATTTTCCACCTCGGCGCGGTGGCCGCACTCGTCGGGACCTTCTACGTGAACGTATACGAAATCGGCACCGTCACGGAATGCGCCGATGGCGGCCTGCGCTTTCCCATCGTAATTGGTATGTACGTTGCCCGTTGCGCCCTCCACGTCGATGGAGCGCATGCCAGCGCACAGACCAATGCCCTTGATGAGATCCACGGCCGAGATCACAGCACCGTCAATACCCCACTTGTCTTTGAAATTGGGCAGGCTGGGCTTCTTGCCGGGACTCCACAGCCACGCCGAGTTGGCAGGCTTGAGACCGCGGGCGCGGCGCGCCTCGTTGACGGGATGATGATTCAGAATCTCGTAGCTTTCCTTCATCAGACGGTAAAACTCCTCGCCGCCATTCTCGACCGAGGGCAGATAGTCACAGATGCACTGACCGATGATATCGTGGGGGCGGGAGAATTCGTAGGTATCGTTGCCGTCCTTCCACAGAATGCAATGGCGATAGCTGACACCCGTGTAGAAGTGGCGGAACTCGGTGCCAAAATGCGCCTCCAGTGCCTTAATGAGCTGATCCGCCTCCTCGGTGGTGATCTCATCGGCGCTATGATCCAGCATGATCTTGTGGTCGTAGTCCTCGTCCTCGGACAAAGTCACCACGTTGCAACGGTACGCCGTCTGGTCGGGCTGCATGTCCAGACCCATGCTGAGCGCCTCCAGCGGGGAGCGACCGCGGGAATATACCTTGGGATCGAAGGAAAGGATCGCCATGTTTGCCGTGTCGCTTTCGGGTACCATGCCGGCGGGCACATTCAAAACCGTACCAACCTCTGCGTGACGGCACAGCTCGTCCATACAGGGCTTGACAGCCGCTTCCATAGGCGTACGATCACCCAGAGCAGCTACGCGCTCGTCAGCCATACCATCGGGAATAACAACCAAATATTTCATGTTTTTTACCTCATTATAATCATAACGATAGATTAACCAATTTATTATACCACATTTCCCGCTCAGATACAACAGCATTTCGAGATAATTCATGAAAATTTTATAAAAAATCTTTCCTCAAGGCTTGCAAGGGGGCGAGGGATATGGTATACTGTGTAAGAAGACGCTGACCTCTTTGGAATACATGATTTATTGCACGAAAAATAAGGAGTATCTATGAACCAAGATCCGTCCATAAAACACAACAATTCATTTGACGAGCAAGCTGCCGAGGCACTTAAGGCCAGCCGCCGACTCAAGCGGAATATGCTGATCGTGATTGTCTGCATGGTCATATTTGCCATTGTTGCTGTCCCGTTGATCAATTACCTCGACAACCCCGATCGGAGCAGTTCGGGCGATGAGCTCGTGACCAGCCCCCGTCCGAACAGCGTAATTTTCTTTGATCCCGATTACGATTACGACATCATGAAGGACGCCGAATATCTGGCCAAGGATCGTGCAATCTACTACTGTGACAAAAGCTCAGGCGTGACCGAGGCACTGGACCAAGAATCAATTTACCAATACGGCGGTGCCTTGCCCGTACTCAAGAAAATGATTGATTGCATCATTGCGGGCGATGCCGACGGGTACAATAAGCTCTTCAGCTCCAACTATTTTGCCATCGAGGGCAGGGAACCTGAGGAGCCGTTTACCATGCAGCAGGTGTACGATATTCGGTTCTCAAAGGCCGCCGTTTCCGAGAAGTTAACCGAAAACGGCAAAAAATATACGCAATACGAGTTCGAGGTTGAATACAAAATTCATAAAAATAACGGAACCTTTCGCACAGATATCGGGCACGATGAATCCAGAAAGCAGTACTTTGTGCTATCGGATAGCACGAACGAACAGGTTTTGATAGACCAAATACTGATTTACACCTATAAATAAGATTTTTTTAAGATGCCGCCCTTTTTCCTTCGTCGAAAGAGCGCGGTATCTTTTTTTAAGCCTGCGAAATTTGTGCAATATGTACACAAAATTGTAAAAATGCACAAATTGTCAAATATGTACTTGTCAAACGAAAAGAAATATGATAAAATAAGTACGGCATAATAGAAGCTGGCGGTTTTACTCGCTGTGTAACGTGTAACGACCGATGGCTTCTGCAAAAACAGCCAAGAAAGGAAGTTTTACCCATGAAAAGAAAACTGCTCGCGTTTGCAGCGCTCGCAGTCGTTCTGTCCTTGACCGCCGTTGCTTGTGGCGGCGATAAGAACGACAAGCCCGCAGACACCACCGCCCCCGACGCCGCCACCTCCGCTCCCGCGGAGGATACCTCTGCTCCTGCCGAGGATGACACCACCGCTCCCGCGGACGAGACCACCGCTCCCGCGGACGAGACCACCGTTCCCGCCGAGGATGAGACCACCGCTCCTAAGGAAGAGATCACCACTCCTAAGGAGGAGGAGACCACCACTCCCATCGTGGTCGCTCCCGGTGACTACTCCATGCCCTTTATTTCCGACGCCGCTTCCAATGAGGAAGGCATCGACCTTCAGGAATCCGATCTGTTTATGGCTTTCCTCTTCAACTACGGTCTGGGTGACCCCCACTCCATTGTTGACGGCAAGTACACCATCGCCGGTATCAACGAGATGATCGCTGACGTTGACGGTTTCTATGCTTACTCCATTGTAATGGATGGTGTTAATTGCCGTCCCGGTGCTCTTAGCTATGCATTCTGCCGCGGTGTTCAAGACGTTGCCTTCACAGGTCTCGGCGAGGATCAGATCACCGATTCCGTCCGTCCTATCGGTAACTTCTATGAGGACGACGGCGACGGCATGCTCGGTGGTTCGGGCATTTACGCCACCATCACCGAGGGCAAGCTGCAGATCGTTGTTAAGTACTTTGATGCAACTGCCGCCAAGGGTGTTCGCAACAAGTACTACACCCTCAATGTTGACAGCAACAAGCTGACCTTCGCTGATGACGGAAACACCGTTTACATCCTGGCCGGCGACACTCTGTGCGCTACCATCGAGCTGAGCGGCTCCAAGGATTACGATGCCATTTCCACCATCCCCGTAACCTCCTTCGCCGAGACCGCCAAGATCACTCTGGCAAACGGTCTGGTTGACACCATCGAGAACACCCTGATTACCGACACGCACACCACTCAGGTCGGTATCGCAAGCCGTGTTGGTACGACTCAGTTCTCCTCCATCTCCATCATTGGTATCAGCAACATCGAGATCCCCGAGATGGTGATTGATACCCTGCAGGTAGAGCAGAAGAACTTCCTCGCGGGTCAGCCCATTAACGTGATCGCTAACGGTACGGCTACCGACTACGTTGGTATCTATGCCGAGGATGGCACTTTGCTCAACAAGGTTTACCTTGGCGGTGACAGACAGGTCAACTTGAACACCGAGGCTACTCTGGCGGCAGGCACCTACGTCATCCGCTTCATGCCCAACGATGCAACCGATGTGTCCGCCGCTACCGAGACCGTTACCATTAAGGTCGTTGCCGCAACGAATATGATTTACAACATCGGCAATGCGGGCTCCATGGTTTCCAACAACTGTTTCGACGCTACCTCTTGCGATGCTGACGATTATCAGACCAACCTGAAGGCCGATTCCATTAAGGTTCCCGCAGGAGCTACCGAACTCAAGCTGTGGGGCTGGGCAGGCTTCAAGTGCGAGAGCTATGCATTCGGTTACATCATTGACGACAATGATCCTGTTATCAAGTCTGAGTTTACTCACGTCTTCACCGACGATGAGCAGTTCGACAAGAACGCTATCGCAGGCGCCGCTGCATCCGCCGGCGGTATTGCATCGGGCAGACATGACATCCGCGTTGACCTCACCGGTCTGACTGCCGGCACCTACACCATTCGTGCCGTAGCTCAGCAGGAGGATGGCGCAATGACCGTTCTGCAGCAGTTCACCATTACCATCGAGTAATGTAAAGACGTTCGTCTTCTTGGCGGCCGCCCGTAGGGGCGGCCGCCATTTTCATATATCCAAAACCCCGTAGCCGCGAGCAAAACTCGCGGCTACGGGGTTGGTTATATGGGATTGAAGCAGTTTATTATTCGGTTCTCAACGCAACGACGGGGTCCTTCTTGGCAGCACCCAGAGCGGGAATCAAGCCTGCCAAAAGTGTCAAGCCCATGCTGACGGCAACCAGAAGAACACCGCCCATAACAGGCAGGGAAGCCGTAAGCGTGGGAATGCCCGTCACGTAACGAACGATGAGGTTCGCGGGGATACAGAGTAACACGGTCGCAATGATACCAATCAATCCCGCCGTCAAGCCAATGAGGAGTGTTTCGGCATTGAATACGCGCGTAATATCGCGTTTGGAGGCGCCCATAGCGCGCAGAACACCGATCTCCTTGGTACGCTCTAAAACCGAGATATAGGTAATGATGCCGATCATAATGGAGGATACGACCAGGGAAATACTGACGAATGCGATCAGGACGTAGGAGATTGCGTTAATAATGACGGTGATGGAGGACATCAGGATACCCACGATGTCGGTGTACTGGATCTTGTCGATTTCCTCGACGCCGTCGTTGTAGTCCTTGATGAACTTTTCAATTTTGTCCTTGGATTCAAAATCCTTGGCATAGAAATTGATGGAGGCGGGCTTGGCGGCCTCGGCATCATCCAGGGAATCGAGAACACTCTCTAAGGTAGCGTCAATCTGAGGAGCCATAGAGTAAAGCGTTTCCTCAAGCTGAATAAACGCATCGTCGTCTGCGGTCAGCGTGCCCAACAGCGCCACGAAAATCTCTCTGTTGACCGTCATAGTCTTGATGGATTCGCTCAACTGCGTGTAGATGGCTTGCATCGTTTCTTCGCCTGCCAACTCAATCAGTCCCGCAACAGGGAAGGGCATTTGCTCGCTTTGAGGAATACCCATGAGCGCGCCCAGAATGATCTGCATATCCAGCGCGGGCAGAAGTCGAACGAAATTGTCGGGGGTAATGGCAATGCCGCCCGTACCCATGCTCAGCATGGTACAGAGGGTTTTGAGCGCATCGGTATTAGCGGGATTAGTCTTCGCCGCCGTCAGAACCGCCTCGAAAATGCGTGACTGATTCTCGGCAGGCAGGAGCATATACATACCGAGGAAGGACTCGGTATCCTTGACCTCAATGCGATCCGAAAATTCGGGGTTTGAGAGGATCTGCTGAGTCATGTAGGCGTAGAATACCTCCATGGTTGCCGCGTCGATCTTGTCGATCAGCTCGTGGATGGTTTCGGGGGTGTACTTGGTACGCTCAAAGGGAAGTCCCGTCAGCACGTTGATATTGGGGATATCCTTCTGCTGGTTGATGACGACACTTTCCTCATTCTGCTTAAGAATATGCTGGGTGAGCATATGGGTATAACCGATAGCACCCGAAACGCTGGTGGCGGTCACGCCCTCCTTGGGACGAATGATGCCCGCGATCTTCAGCTCCACACCGTTGGAGGTCACATAGGTGTTCTGGTCGTAATCCAGATTTTCGCGGACGTCCTTCCAGATCGGCTTGTCACCGCTCTCGGTGGGATAGGTCTTTCCACTCTCCACAAAGAAGTCCTCGGTCGTCAGGAGCATGAACTTCATGCCCAAAATATCACTGAAGGTGTACGGGGGAATTTCGCCGGACTCGTATTTGCCCGCCATGAGATCAGCCAGCTCTTTTTCGATATTGTTGGGATCCAGCATACCCAGCATATACATGGTCATCTTGCTGATCTGATTATTTGAGTTGACCACCAGCACCACCTCGTTATAGGCGGTGGGCCAGTTGCCCGCGATCACGTCGTACTGCTGGTCGAGAAGTGCCGGATTGTTGAGCATCTCGGAAAAGACGTTCATACCGCTCATGCCGCCGCCCATTTCCATCAGCTCGGACATGCCTGAGAAGGCACTGCCCATGTTGTCGAAAACAACGTCCATGCCGACCTTTCTCGTGTCGCTTATGACGGGATTACCGTTGGCATCCCGCACGATCTGCCCGTTTTCATCCAGCTCGTAGACGAGATTGTAGACTTGCAGGGCGTAATCGTAGGTGTACTGAATGTCGCTGACCGAGTTCTTGATCTGATCGTAATTCTTTTCAAGATGCTCCTTGAATGCCTCGAGATTGTTGCTTACGGTGGCGCTCATGGCGGACATCATCGTACCCATGGAATCGTCTACGTAGATCATCTCGGAGTCCCGATGGTTTTCTTTGTCCTCGCTGACTTGAGTCATAGCCCCCAGCATGGCGCTGTAATCCTGCGTTTCTTTTTGCAAGGTCAAGGGGTAGGTGGACAGGGTGTCTTCCTGTACGGTTGCGATATAGGCGTTGATACCATTGGACAGAGCCATGATCATGGCAATACCGATAATACCGATACTACCCGCAATACCCGTCATGGCGGTTCGTCCCTTTTTGGTCATGAGGTTGTTGAGAGACAGGGAAAAGGCGGTCAGGAAGGACATGGACGTATGCTTGCCCTTTTTGACAGAGCTAACACGCTTTACCTCTGCCTGCTCCTTTTCGGCATCAAACGGATCGGTATCCCCGACCACCTTGCCGTCCAGCAACTTGACGATACGGGTGGAATACTGCTCGGCCAACTCGGGATTGTGCGTGACCATGATGACCAATTTGTCTGCGGCGATTTCCTTGAGCAGATCCATAATTTGAATGCTGGTAGCGGTATCCAAAGCACCCGTAGGCTCATCGGCCAGCAGAATATCGGGATCGTTGACGAGTGCACGCGCAATGGCAACGCGTTGCATCTGGCCGCCCGACATCTGGTTAGGCTTTTTCTTGAGCTGATCCCCAAGACCAACCTTTTGCAATGCCTCGGTGGCACGGCGGCGGCGCTCATGCTTGGATACGCCCGACAGTGTCAACGCCAGCTCCACGTTGGCGAGAACGGTCTGGTGAGGAATGAGATTGTAGCTTTGGAACACAAAGCCGATGCTATGATTGCGGTAGGTATCCCAATCCTCATCGCGGAAGTCCTTTGTGGATTTTCCGTTGATCAGAAGATCACCGTCGGTATAGCGGTCGAGGCCGCCGACGATATTGAGCAAAGTGGTCTTTCCGCAACCAGAGTGTCCCAGAATGGAAACGAACTCGTTTTCACGGAAATCGATGCTGACACCGTCCAATGCCTGCACCGACGCGCCGCCCGTTTCGTAGATTTTCGTGATGTTTCTTAGTTGAAGCACGTATAAGCCTCCATTTTTTAATATTCATAAAAATGATACCATATTTTTATGAACTTATCATGAACCGACCTATGTTCCCCCAAAAGTTACATACTCATAATAATTTTCACGAAATCATCACAGTAACAGTTCGTTTCTCTCATAATACGCCCAAGGTTTGCACCGCCGAGCTTGGGCAGAGTATTCCGGCATGCTCGTCTATGTAAAGATCCCAAGCCGTATTGTCCAAAACCGCTCCGTATTCGTCGATAAACGGGTAATCTTGCAAAAGAATCGCTCCGTGACTCTCATTCAACCGTAAATAGAACCCCTTTTTTGATTCGTGCATATACGCTTCGCTACATCCCGCAAAACCTGCGTCAAGCAATCGGCGACACAAAGAGAGCAGTATCGATAATTCCTCAATGAAAACGGTTACAGATAAATTTTCCGCCGGTATTATATTCACCGTATTCACACGGGCGGATGTAATCGCGGCATCTGATCTTATCAAAGGCATAGAGTCCTCCGTTTCACCCAAAGCTTCATCAAAGGCGTCACCTGCTTCACACTCGCGTACACACGCAAGCAAGC
This sequence comes from uncultured Clostridia bacterium, assembly GCA_904502015.1. GTDB lineage: Bacteria > Bacillota > Clostridia > Oscillospirales > CAG-272 > CAMEON01. Next base: position 52,206 of record CAJGEA010000001.1, read on the forward strand.
GTTTTTCTCTCTCGTAGGTCTCGTCGGTTGACTGACACACATCGGTATTCTTTCCCAGCTTGGTGACAAATATTTCGCAGCCCCCATCCTTGGACGCGAAAAATTGCACGAAGAGCCGCTGTCCTTCGGTATCAAACCCAACCTTCCTATCCGCGTCCGCTAAAATATGACGAACGGCACATCGTGTATGCTCGTCGGCTGAATCTATATGGGAGGTTGTCAATTCGTAGCGAGCCATGTCGGGCTTTGTCAGCATAATTTTGATTTTTGTGTGACTGATAACGATCAGTTCCATGAAATACACATTCCTTTCAAGATAAAACGGTGACGGTACCGTGATGCCTGAGATCACGTACCACTTATGCACATTATAAGCAGAAGGACGGAAAAAGGCAACCCCTAAATTTTTGGCAAATAAAAAAGTGGGTACGGAGCGTCGCTCGGCGCTCCGTACCTTTGACTTATGAAATATCGATTTCAATGGCCTCGCCAAGAGGGAGAGAGTAGATATACGCGCGGCTCGGAAACGTATGATACAGCATTTGGATGGCGGCCGCGTATTGCCTCAGCTGCTCACCGTGCTTTTTCTGCATATTCGCGCGGAGCAGGGCAGGATCTTTTCGCTCTTCCTTGGTGATGTGGTCGGTTTTGTAATCGCAGATCTCAATATGACCGTCATCAAACTCGCAAACGAGATCAATAGAGCCTTGGACAAGCAGTTGTCTGTCGCCTAGCGCCTCGGCAAGCTCGCTGTTGGAGGTCAACGTGGCAAGGGGAACGAAACGGCTGAATTGTACCTCTCTGCGAGGGCGGGATTCCTTGTGCATGCGGGCAAAGAAATCGCTGTCGAAGAATGCCTGCAACTGTTCCTTACCTTGCGACAGAATCGAGGCCGTGCGTCCGTTAATGAATTTTTGCTCAAGAAGACGGACAATTTCGTTATCAATGCCGTGTTTCTGTACGTTTTCGTAGTCACAGTATTGCAGGAACAGGTGTGCCGCCGTGCCTCGCTCCGTCGCCGTGGGACGAGAATTCGCACGAAGGAGCAGTTCAAATTCGTCGTGCTTCGACACCGACATGAGCCGTACCTGCTCCCGAATGGATGCCTCCGTTTGAGGATCGCAGAAGACACCTTCCGTATCCGAGGGCAGCTTGCCGTCATCAGCGGGACGGTCCGTGTCATAATACACGCAACTGTCCAGAAGCATATCAACCATACGGGATGCCGAAATCTTGGTGGGAACGTTTCTCACTGCCATGTCAACGGGCGTTTCGGTCGACATGGAATCTATGATACGACGGTAGCGCTCGGCGTTCGTGTCGGCGGGCGAATCGGCGGCATCGTCTTTGTTTCGGGCAAGTGGCTCGCCCGGGCGGATGTCTGCCTGATTGATCGCCTTAAATGTGTAGAAGGGAGCGCACTCGGGGTGTATAGCCAATCCTACGCGGACCCATTTCATGTAATTCGTGCACGAGAGCGTGGCAAAGCGATCTCCCGGAGCGAACACGGGAGGCTCGTCGGCACTGCCTTGGCCTACGATATACAACCGCTCGCGTGCGCGTGTCATGGCCACGTACATAAGACGCATTTCGTCCTCGCGTTCCTGTGTGCGTATGGTGTGGGCTGTTATGTTGCGGAGCAGGGTATCGTACTTTCGGTTGGTGAGGACGGCTTCTCCGTCCTCCGTAACCTGAACGCCGCGCTCGTAGAGCTTCATGGCCAGCCCCGACTGTTTCTCAAAGAGAATGTCCTTGCTGTAGGATTTTGCACTGAAGGTCTGGCCGCAGCGCACGATAAAGCATACGGGAAATTCAAGGCCCTTGGACTGGTGCATGGTCATAATGGAAACGTGCCCACCCTCCGTCTTGTCCTCGGGAACGTCGATGTTCTTCGTTGTCAGAAGTTTCTTTTCAAAGTAGCGAAGGAAGGCGTAGAGGGACAAAAATTGCGATGCCTTGTAATCTCTTGCGCTGTCATACAAGTAAACGAAGGCCTTGGACCCGCGGGCGGCGCACCGTTTATCCTTGCGGAGAAGCTGCAGGAGAGCATCCGCCGATTGCGTTGCGCAAAGCGCGCGGTAGTGCTCGATGAAGGACAAGAAATCACACACCTTGCGATACAGATCGGGCGCGGTGTTTTCGTGATCCCTGCGCGCACGGTACTCCTCCAAGCCTCGGTAGAGGGATACATGATCGCTGAACTCCTCACCAACGGCACGCACGTCCAAAACGTCCTGCAGGGTGAAATTGGGGAAGGGGGCGCGAAGCGCCTCGGAAAGCGGTATGTCGCACTCGGGGTTATCAATGACGCGCAGGAGGTTGACAAGGTACATCATGTCTGCCCCGTGCAAAAGATCATGGCCTGCCTGCTGGGCTTCCAGTTCCTCACAGCCCGTGGGAATACCCATGCGCGTCAATGCGTCAAGGTAGGTGTTGAGCGAGGTGCGGCTACGCATGAGGATAACGATATCCGAGGGCTTAATGATCTTGCCGTTAGCCAGCGTTGTCTTTGAACGAAGAAGATCCGCGATCACGTTGGCAACGTGGGCGGCTTCGGCGTCCGCGCCGCCGAGCACGGGATCATCCGAGGGGTCTTCGTCCGTATCCTTTCCCTTCTGCTTGTAGAGAAGATGTACCTGAACAGGGGAGGGAATATACCCGTCGTAAGGCTTCTTTTTGGAAAATCCGAGATCATCCTCCGTCTTGTATCCAATGGTTTCGGGGCAAGCGCGGAAGATGTGACCGCACACGGCGTTGGTTACTCGAATCACGCTTTCATCGCAGCGGAAGTTATCCGACATAAATATACTGTTTCCGCCGCATGCGGGGACTGCATCGGAAATATCGGCGAGTATGGGAAGCTTCTCGCGGTAGCGGGCGAATACCGTGGAATCGGCCCCGCGGAAGCCGTAGATGCTCTGCTTGATATCACCCACGATGAAGCGATGATTCCCTCCGATCAGGCGGAAAATCTCGTCCTGCATTTCATCAACGTCCTGGTACTCGTCAATGTAAACCTCGTCATACTGGTCACGGAAAGCGATTGCCAGTGGTGAAGGATCACCGTTCTCGTCGCGGAGCATCTTCAAAAGGAGGCGGCGGTTATCCGTGAAGTCGCAAATTCCGCGAACGCGCTTTTCCTCCGCAATACGCTTGTCATACATGGTCAGGAAATCGTAGAGAACGGCGCACAGTTCAGCCGTGAAACGCATATCGTGACGGATTTCCTCTGTCGGCCATGCGAAATAGGTGTCGCGCAGCTTGATCATCTCGTCCTTGTAAATGCTTCTCCATTCCTTGGCGGACACGAATTCAGGGGCCGCGTTGGAGAGCGCCTTGAGTTTTTTTTGTGCATAGTCCTGCAAGACGTTACGCATGTCCTCATACGTGCTTTGCTCGGAGAGCTTTTGCACAAGGGAGCGGTCGTACTCAAAGGCATCCAGATACGATTTAGACGCTGACTCATCGGCCTCGATAAGGTCGCACGCTTCGTTGTAAAACGGGAGTGCCGAGGCGCAAAACGCCTCCACCCACTTAAAGAGCATTTTTCCGTGATCCGACTTGAGGAAATCTTCGTTCGCCTGCTCCAGCAGATGCTCGGACTCCTTCTTCAGGCGATCCAATTCATCGGGGAAGTTGAGCAGGCGGTTATACAGCTCTTGCAACGTAGGGATGAGATCACGGTCGTTTTTGGACGGCGTCATGCTGTCACACAACGCGGCAAACGGATTTCCGTGCAAGAGCGAAAAGGTGCCTGCGTCCGTATTTTCTTGAGCGTACTTGATATAGAATTCCTCAATCAGCTCCTCCATGACGCGTTCGGAAAGCGGGAGTAGCTCGGCTTCGTCGGCGATGCGGAAGGAGGCGGGAAGCCCGATCTCCGCAAAGTGTATTTTTACGGGTTCAAGGCAAAAGGCGTCAATGGTGCTGATGTGGGCCCCGCCAAGTCCGATATACTGCCGCTGCAAGTGAGGGTTGTCGGGATTCTTGGCAAGGGCTTCCGCCAGTGCCTCGGATATGCGCTGGCGCAGCTCGGCGGCGGCGGCGCGCGTAAAGGTCACGATCAACATTCGTGAAAGGTCGGCAGGATTTTTAGAGTCGGTAACGCGCCGTATGATACGCTCGGTCAGCGTGGCCGTTTTACCCGATCCCGCGGCGGCAGATATGAGCAGCGTCCGTCCCGTGGCGGACATGGCGTTGGATTGTGCTTTTGTCCAGGTTCTTTCTTCCATGGTATGTTGTTTTCTCGACGGAACGAGAACCTCCTTTCGTAAGGTAAGGGCGTTCAGTATTATTTGGAAATGCAGGAGGCACAGCTCCCGCGGAACATGCAATACCTGCAAGCCGACTCCGAAGGAGTACGGTGCGCGCGACCGCTATACATGTCTGCAGCAGTATCCAAAATGGTCTTCTTGAGCATATCCTCCAGCGAGGCCATTTCTTCGGCGGAATACAGACCCGCCCCGCTCAGCTCACCTTTTTTGGATTTTCCCACACTTGGCAGGTATACGGCAGAGTCGTCCGCGTTGGCCGCATGCAGGATTTCTTCGTCATTGAGAATAATGCCCGTACGGCAGGGAAGTATAGCGCCGTGCTTGTCTGTTTCATCGGGGCTGATATAGAGAGCCTCTGCGGGAAGAACCTGCTCAGGTACATCGCCGTCCTTGGTGGCAAAAAGCGCGCGATTTTCGGGGGAGCACAGAGCGAACAAATACAGCATGAGCTGAATGTTCATGTCCTTCTTGAGGGATTCCACCGAGAACTCATGCTTGGAGGATTTGTAATCCACCACGCGGACATAGACGGTTTCGTTATCGGCAGCGCGGTAGATATCTACGCGGTCAATGCGGCCGCCAAGAATGAGCTGAACAGGATCTACGGAAGCATCCGTATCAATTTGCTCGCCCGATACGTCAAGCGGCAGGATCATGGGCTTGGGATCGGCTTCAGTCTTTCCGTAGAGTCCCCATTCGAGTCCCGCTACCGTAAACGCGCTTTGAGAAAGCTCCGCTTGAATATCGTAGATCAAGGTCAGCGCAATATGGCGCAGACGGTCAAAGAGGTGAAGGATTCGCCCGTTGGAGGAGAGATCGCCGCAAAGCTCCTCGATATACGCCTCAATGATTCGATTGGCCGTGCGGCGCACCTCGCGATCCGACATGGGACGAATACGATTGTCCTCGTCCAGCGCCGCGAGCAGGTATTTTTCCATAACGTGATGCAGGAAATTGCCTGCGTTGGTGTTCTCAAACGTGGCGACCTTGGGCTCACGCAAGCGGAGAAGGTGAGAGCCGTAATAGCTGTACGGGCATCCCGCGTAGGTTTTCAACTGGCTGGTAGAGAGCCAATGGGTGTCTCCCAGCATTCGGCGGGCTGATTGGGAAGAAACGGTATCGTCCATAGGCACGGTGTAGCTCGTCCGTTCCTTCGTGTTGTCAACCAGCGAAGAGGAAAACGTCTCGACTGTCAGGTAGGAAAGCACGTATTTGGTACGCATAATGGCGGCCGAGGGGGAGAGTGCCTTTCCGTCCGACGAGGTTGTGCTATACGACAGGATCAACCGCTCGGAGGGCTTTGTAAAGGTACGGTATACGTAGAACAACTCCTCCGAGGTGAGACGGTCTGCACGGGAATCGAATTCCACGCCATGCTTGGCCAGCAGGGATTTTTCCTGTTCGGTAAGAAGTCCTTTGTCGCTCACATTTTTGGGAAATTCTCCCTCGCAAAGTCCGGCAACCAGCATGGCACGGATGTTGTCAACGCGAAGGGTGGAGGCGTCACCAATGGTCACGCAATCGTGACGCGCGGGTACCGATCCGATATCGGTAGACGAAAAAACGAGGGAGAGCGCAGTATAAAGCTCATCGGGGGACAGAATCTCGGCGGTTTCGTCAAGCTCGGACATAACGGTTGCGAGAGTCGCCAGCGTTTCGGTCAAGAAGGACCAAAGGCGTACCTGCTCTCCCGCCTCGCGAGTTTGGTTGAGCCGCAAATGCTCCTCGGCCTGCTTGGTTAATTGCTCCTTGACGCGCAGATCGCAGAGATATTGGTACACGGCGCGGCATTGATCGGTAAGGGTTTGCGCTGCCTGAAGATTGAGCTTCAGCGCCATCAGCGGAGTCATAACTGCTTTGCGTACGCGGTTGGCAGCTTGTAGAATTTCCTGCGCGCGGGGCGAAAGCTTGGTTTCGTACCCGTCGGGGTTCATACTCCACAGCTCGTCTGTCATGCGCTTGCCACCCAGTTTCCAGGTTTCCACGTATTCCTGAAAAGCATCCATGTCACGCGTGGAAATGCCGCACAGCCCCGTTTTGCACAGGCCTATGATATCCGCCGTCTGCCATCCGCGCGCAACGCAACGAAGGGCGGTGAGAATCAGGCGAGCAGAGGGCTTTTCATTGAGATCCGTGCGCTCGGAGAGAAAATATGGAATGCGGTACTGATCCAGGGCGGCATCCAGTATGCCCCCCCATGAGCCCGTATCGCGCACGACAACGGCGATTTGATGGTAGGGAATGCCTTGGGAAACTAGTTCCAGTATGTGAAGCGCGATGGCTTGTGCCTCCTCGTAAACGGTCGGGGCGGAAACAAGACGGACGGCACCCCGATCCTCAGGGGCGGGAAGCTCGGCATCCCGACGCTCGGGCGTCAGGTCAAAGGCCCAAAGATTGCGTTCCAATGACAGAAGCTCAGACTCCTTCGTGCGGCACGACTTGGTCAGAACCGTGTCCTCGTAGGACTTTCGCGCATCCTCACACATTCGGGTGAGTTTGAGGACGGTGTCCTCCAGGCTGTCAAATTGCGCCTCGTGGACGTTCCTATGTGCCATGCCGACCGTGAAGGTAACGTCATCGGCCTGTCGGATAATCGTGTTCAAAACGGCGTATTCTTGAGCGGTAAAGCTGCTGAAGGAGTCAACGTATACCACGGAATTGCCAAAAAGCCCGTGCTCTTCCATCTTAGCCACAGCGCGGATCATACGGTCGGCGGGATCGTCACCGTATATCTCGCGAATCAGTCCGTGATAGGAGGCAGAGATGAGTGCGAGATCGCGTAGCTTATCGCAAAGCGAGCTGTCCGAGGGCAGTTTCTTGGCTACCAGCTCCAGTTTTTCGGAGGAAATATCGTTGCAGGTAAGCTCGTTGGTCATCTCCAGCAAGCGGTTACACAGCGCCGTGTCGGTGGAGGTACTTGCCGTATAGGTTTTCAAAAGACCGGAAAGAGATTTTACGGTGTGCCACATCAGGAGCAGCCGCATGGAGGCGGTTATGGAGTGTTGCGCGCGGCCGCCGTACAAATTTTCGGTTACGTCGCACAGACGGGAGAAGCTGACGATTGAAAAACGATTGCCAGCATCGGCGGGAAGAACGGACAGAATATCGCGTTCCGCGCTGAACGCCTGCTGTTCCGGAATAATGAGCCAAATCTTTTTTTGCCCGTTAGAAAGCTGCTTTCGTATATCATCAATGATTGTGTATGTCTTTCCGCTACCGGGGCGACCGAACAAAAAACGAATCACGGTAATTCTCCTTTCGGGTAAGAATATTTCATGTCTAAATTTCGGGTAATAACCGATCTGCCGCGCCAGGCGTAGGCGCGACGAGAAAACTCATCGTCACTCATTTCATTCAGGGTGGTTGGATCTATCGTGATCCGTCTGTTTTTTCGAAAAAAAGCGACTGGTGTGTCCTTGACAAATTGATTGTGAGGGCAGACGGTCTGGCAGATATCACACCCCCATACGAGGGGATGACTGCGGAGAGCGGCTCGTTCTGACTCTGACAACACTCCCTTTTTTTGCGTTAGTGCCGACAGACAGATCCCATTGGGGGCGCTTTGCGCGGGGCAGGCACGGGTGCATTTCCCACATCTCTCACAAAGCGGCGGCGTAGACGGTATATCACACGCCGACATTTCCGTAACCTGCTCGAACGGCATATCGGTCACGATCTCCGCGATGAAAACGTAACTGCCCCACGTCGGGGTGATCAGCAGATGATTCATACCTACCACACCGAGTCCCGCGCGAGCGGCAGCGTCCACCTCGGCAATGGGCGAATGATCCGAGAACAGCGCGAATCGGTGGTTGGGGAAGCGGTCGGTGAGGAAGGGCAGGAGAGCGTCGCCAAGCTCGCGGACGTATAGGTGGTAATCCTCGGATACGGCGTAGAGGGACACGTTGCGTTGCTCGTTCGCGATGTCCGAGGAAAGGACATAGGGCGCCGTAAAAAGGATCGCCGCTCCGCTTGTGGGAATACCCGCTCTGTCGAGGAGATAGGGGCGCATAATGCGACACATAGACAAAGGAATGGCGCGTACGGGCAAGCCCACCTGCGCCTCGATCGTTTCGCATACAGTGCTTGCCATCATACTGCCATTCCTTTCTATTATTTATTTGTGAGAAAAATCAGAATTTGTCTACGGGGTAGAGGATCTTGAGCTGGTTGATCTTGCTCTGGTACGCCGCCTGCTGCTTCTCCTGTGTGAGCTTGGCAAACAGCTCGGCGCGGATGTCAGCGTAGGCAATGGGCTCGGCGGCGTTCTTGGCGTTCAGACGGATGAGGTGGTAGCCAAACTGCGTCTTGACGGGGCCGCGAACCTCACCAACCTCCATCTCAAAGCAAGCCGTGTCAAACTCGGGCACCATCTGGCCGCGACCGAAATCGCCCAGATTACCGCCCTGAGCAGACGAGGGGCAAGTGCTGTTTTCCTTGGCAGCATCCTCAAAGGAGATTTCATCGCTCGTGATAGCGGCAAGAAGCTCGGCTGCCTTTTCCTCGGAATCCACGAGAATATGGCTGGCGTTAACGGTCTCGCCTGCGTTGAAATCATCCTTGTGTTCATCATAGAACGCCTTAACCTCTTCTTCGCTCACGCGCACGCTCTCGACGCACTTGCCGATGGCGTACTCCATGAGGAGCTGCTCTTTAACGGCGGCGAGCTGATCCTTGAACGCCTGCTCCCGCTCGTAGAGATTGCGCTGAGCATCCAAAAGGAAGAGACGCTGTGCGATCAGCTGCTCAAGGATGGCGGCGCGACCCTGAGGGCTCTGGTAAGCCTGACCGTTGCGGCCCATAGCGGCGATGAAGCGGTTAACGTCATCCTGCGTA
>CAJGEA010000002.1 GCA_904502015.1 uncultured Clostridia bacterium
CTCGGTGGGCTGGGTCTCGGAATAGTAATAACGGGTCGCGTCCGTCAGATCGTCGTTTTTGTATCCAATATTGATCGCCGCCCAATCCTCTTTACTTCCCGCGTAATAGATGGTGGTAAGGCTCTTGCATCCGCTGAAAGCCTGATTACCAATGATCTCCGTGCCATCGGAGATCGTGATTTGGGTCAGAGCAGTACATCCCTCGAATGTCTGTTTACCAATACTCGCAGTGCTATTGGGGATGGTGATTTGGGTCAGTGCAGTACAACCGCTGAAGGCACGGTCGTCGATGAGCGTGATCCTTTTGCCAAGTGAAACCTTCGTAAGAGCAGTACAACCACTGAACGTGATGAGACCAATCATGGTTACGCCATCCGGAATTTGAATCTCCGTAAGGGCGGTACAGCCGCTGAATGTTTCCCAACCTATGTTTATAACGCCGTCGGGCAAGGCGATTTTTGTAAGAGACGAACACCCGAAGAACATAGCAGAGCTGATCCTCGTAAGGCTGTCGGGCAGGGTGACGCTTGCAAGGGAGGAGCAACCGTAGAATATGCCTTCACCAATGTTGGTTACGCTATCGGGAATAACGATCCTGGTCAGGGAAGTACAACCGCGGAATGAGTAGTGATCGATATTTGTTACGCTGGAAGGTATGATAATGTCGGTAAGTGACGAACAATTTATGAACGAGCATGTACCGATGCTCGTTATGCCGTCACAAATGGTGACCTTGGAGAGAGCGCTGCAACCGCCAAAGGCATTCGCTGGAATTTGTTGTATATTGGCTGGAATCGTGACCTCGGTCAGCGCCGTGCAGCTCGCAAATGCATCTTCGTTTACAGTGAGAATTCCGTTTCCAAACGTGATCGATGTAAGGCTGTGGCATTCTTCAAATGCGCCGATACCAATGCTCGTAAGGGTATCGGGGAGGGTGATGCCTACGATCGTACCGCAAAAGTCAAACGCGTAATCCCGTATGGCAGTAACCGTGTATCCGTCGATCGTTTCGCCGATGACCACGTAAGGGTCGGTGCAGGTACCTATCCCCTTGACGGTGCAGGTTTCACCATCGGCGTTGACCCGGTATTCAAGACCGACCGAGGGCTCGGGAGGCGGAGGAGGATCCTTTTTACCGTCGTCTTTGCAGGCGGGCAGCGTGAGGCAACAAAGCGTCAGAGCAAGGCAAAAGAATAGGGAAAGATAACGAATTCCTTTCATAACGGATCTCCTTTCGTTTGCATCGTGGGTCGAGGTGCTGACGTAGGGCTCTTTACGTTGTGTTTATTTCTCCATATCACCGTCGGAGCAATGGACGGTGTATGCGCCTGTGTTGGAGTCCCAGGAGGAATCCTTGGTAATCGCGCTCCATTGCTCCTTCGTGCCTCCGTAGTATATGTCGGCGAGGCTCGTGCAATCGTCAAAAGCCCAAAAGTCCATGTAGGTTACGCCGATTCCAATGGTGACGCTCGTTAGTCCCGTACACCCCGAGAACGTACCGTGGTCAATGCGGATAACGCTGTTCGGGATGGTAACGCTCACAAGGCTTGTGCACCCCTGGAACGCTGAAGAACCAATGCTCGTGACACTGTCGGGAAGGATTACGCTCACAAGGCTCGTGCAACCGTCGAACGCGGAAGAACCAATGCTCTCGAGGCTGTTCGGAGCGGTGAATTGTGTATCGGCTTTGCCAACCGCGTATTGGATCAGGGTAGTTCCATCTTTGGAGTACAGATTTCCGTCAACGGACATATACACAGGATTCTCTGCGCTAACGGTGATGCTCGCAAGGCTCTCGCAATCATCAAAGGCCTGATTGCCAATGTCGGTCACGCCTTTGCCAATAGTGATGCTCGTAAGGCTGCGGCAGCTATGAAATGCAGACTGTCCAATGCTCGTAACGCTGTCGGGGATGGTCAGGCTCGTGAGATTGTAGCACCAGGAGAACGCCACCTCACCAATAGCGGTGACGCTGTCGGGAATGGTCACGCTTGTCAGCTGGTTGCAGCGGAAGAATGCGCTGTCGCCGATACTCGTGACACCGTCAGGGATGGTGAAGTGCTTGTCGTTTTTGCCCACCGCGTATTGGATCAGGGTGGATCCGTCCTTGGAGTACAGATTTCCGTCAACGGACGCGTAAAATTGGTTGTTGCCTCCCACCGTGATACTCAAAAGACTGCTGCAATCCGAGAAGGCGTCCTCTCCGATGTGTGTGACATTGTCGGGAATGACGATGCTCGGAATATGGCAATTCTCAAACGCCCGATTGCCAATGCTCGTCAGGCTGTCGGGGAGGGTTACACTCCCAAGGAGGCACATGGAAAACGCACGGTCCGCGATACAGACGGTTCCGTCCGCAACTGTGTAGAATCCGGATACGCTGTCGGTGGCCTTGATCAAGTGATTGCCGATATACAGAACGCCGTCCTTCCAGCTTGATTCGCTGTTGTAGCATGCGGTATTGGCGAAGGCGTCGCTGCCAATGCTCGTGATGCTGTCGGGGATCGTGATACTCGCAAGGCTCGTGCAATTCTCAAACGCGCCGTATTCAATGCTTGTGACTCCGGCAGGGATAGTGATACTTGCAAGCTTCGCGCAGCCACGGAACGCACCGGATCCAATGCTCGTAACTCCGCGTCCGATGGTGACGTTCGTAAGGCTCTCGTCGTCACAGAACGCGTCACTGCCGATGCTGGTGATGTTGTCGGGGATGATGATACTCGTGAGACTGGTGCATCTGTTGAAGGTCATGTCGCCGATGCTGGTGATTCCGCTACCGAGAGTGACGCTCGTAAGGGCGGTGCATCTGTTGAACGCCTGCTCGCCAATGATGGTGACGCTATCAGGGATGGTGACGCTCGCAAGGGCGGAGCATTTGTAGAAAGCCGCCTCGCCAATGTCGGCAACGCCATCGGGGATGGTGATGCTTGTCAGGCCCGCGCAATTGTTGAACGCATAATTGGGAATACTCGTGACACCGTCGGGTATGGTGACATTCACGAGGTTCTTACACATACAGAATGCGTACTCGCCGATGGCGGTGACGCTGTCGGGGATGGTGACACTCGTCAGGCTTTGGGCATAGAAGAATGCGCCGTCGCCAACTTTCGTTACGCTGTCGGGAATGGTGAAATGCGTGTCGGTTTTGGCAACCGCGTATTGCATCAGTACAGAACCGTCCTGCGTGTACAGATTTCCGTCAACGGAGGCATACGCCGGGTTGCCGTTGTCCACGGTGATGCTCGCAAGGCCCGCGCATTCGCTGAAAGCCAGATCGCCAATGGTGGTGACGGCGGCGGGGATGGTGACACTCGCAAGGCTTGAGCAGTTGTTGAACGCACCCTTGGCAATTTCCGTGACGCTGGCGGGCATTGTGACGCTCGTCAGGCTCCTGCAATAGGAAAACGCAGCGTAGCCAATGCTTGTGACGCCGTCGGGGATGGTTACGCTCACAAGGCTATTGGAGTTCGTGAACGCGAATTCACCGATGGCGGTAACGCGGTCGCCGTTGGGGGAGGTTGAGGGAATGACCAAACGCGTGTCCGCGCAAGTGCCGATAGCCGCCACATAGCAGGTGCCGTCACCGTTTGATACGAATTCCAGCCCTTCGGAGGGGGCGGGGGGATCGGTGTCGGGCTCGGTAGTGGATTCTTCGGGCTCTGAACTCGACTCGTCGAGTTCGGTGGTTTCTTCGGGCTCGGTGGTGGATTCCTCGGAGTCAGAGGGCTCGGCGGTTGTCGCATCGGGCTCGGAGGTTATGGGGTCGGTTACCGCTGCCGTGTTGGCATCGGTGTCGGCGGGTTTGTTGCCGCCGCTGCACGAGACAGCGGACAGACACATCATGCCCACCAGCAAAAGAGTAAGTAGTTTTCTCATGGTTCATGCCTCCAAATAAAGTTTTGATGATACATTCTGATCACTCTGTGAGTCGCTCTGTGAGTTACTCCGTGAGTGTTTCCTTCAAAAACCGAATCGCCTTGTGATATCCTTCAAATCCCAAGCCCTCGTAGGTGCGGAGCGCGTAGTAGGACACGTAGGACACTTGGCGGAACGCCTCGCGCTCGCTGACCTTGGAGATGTGTACCTCCACGGTTGGGATGGACACCGCCTTGAGCGCGTCGAGAATCGCCACGCTGGTGTGGGTGTAGGCGGCGGGGTTGATGACGATACCGTCCACCGCGCCGTACGCCTCTTGGATTTTATCTACGATCGCGCCCTCGTGGTTGGATTGGAACAGCTCGCATTCTACCCCCGCCTCGGCGCACCACGCCCGCAGGCTGTCGCAGAGTGCGGCGTAGGTTTTGTCGCCGTAAATGCCGGGCTCGCGAAGCCCCAGCATATTCAGATTCGGCCCGTTGATAATGAGAAATTTCATGGTATGATTTATCCTTTCGCAGTTTCGTCACGGTATCCCAGTGCCGTGAGAATGGCGCTTACCGTGTCATCCACGTCGCCGTTATTGTCAATTTCAACGTCGGCAAAGCGGCAGTAGAGGGGCAGACGCTTGGCATACAGCTCCTCCCGTGCCACCACCTGTGAAATGGGCCGCCCGTCGGTGGGCAGCTTATCAAGGTCGCGCCGCAGGAACACGATGCGCCCGTTCTGGTGCAGGGCGGGGTAGTTGACATCCCGCGTGACCGCACCGCCGCCCGTGGCAATGACGGCACTGCTCATCTTGCCTGCCTCACGCATGGCACGGATCTCGCGCAGACGGAATCCGTCCTCCCCCTCGGCGGCGAAAATGGTGGGAATATCCGTGCCTGCCGCATCCACGATCAAGCGGTCGGTGTCCACCGTGGGACGCCCGAGCGCCTCGGCCAGCCGCGTGGCTACGGTGGATTTGCCGCACCCGGGCATACCCACGAGGATGATGTTTTCGGTCTGCCGCGCGATGGAATCGCCGATGGGCGTGATCACACTGTCGGACATGGGCTCACCGAGGAACAGCTCGCAGGCGCGCTTGGCCTGCGCTACCAGCATGAGCAGTCCGTTCTGAGCAGGGATACCCAGCCGCTCGGCTTGCTGAATCATGGCCGTTCGCGCGGGGTTGTAGACCATATCCAGCACGCATTCCAGGGCAGGAAATCGGGCAAGATCCAACAACCGTTGCCCGTTTCGGTGGGGGTACATGCCCACGGGGGTGCAGTTGGCGATCAGTGCGGCATCCGCATGGTAGCGGGCGGCATGGCGGTAGCTGTGCGTCTCGTTGCCGTGACGGGACAGCACCACCACATCTGCCCCCATGTCGGTCAGCACCGCCGCCGCGGTAGCCGATGCGCCCCCCTCGCCGAGGACGAGCGCCTTCTTGCCCGCGAGGTTAACGCCCATAGAGCGCACGGTCAGGGCAAAGCCGAAATAGTCAGTGTTGTCACCGCGCAATCGGCCGTCCGCCGTGCGGGTGATGGTATTGACCGCCCCGATGCGCCGAGCCTCGTCGGAAATTTCGTCGAGGTAGGGCATGACGGTCTTCTTGTAGGGAATGGTGACGTTGAGCGCGTCCCACTCGTTGCCCTTCAGAAACGCGCCGACCTGATCGGGCGCGCGCTCGTACAGCTCGTAGGTATAGCGATCCCCCGCAAGGGTCGCGTGGATCTGCGGGGAGAAGCTGTGTCCCAGCCGCTCTCCGAGAAGCCCCGCCCGCATATCAATGGTGTTCAACATAACGAAGCCTTTCATTAGCAAATATTGTATAGCTTCGCCACCGACGCGCTACCCTCGTTATCCAAAAGCGAGGGCTGACAGATCGCACCGCAGGTCGTGCCCCACGCCAGCGTGCGAAGGGGAATGGTGAAATCCATGACGTTCTCACCGCATTGCGCGTAGTCGAGATCTCCGTCCCGCTTGCCGCGGAATCTCTGGCGGTTAAAGCGGATGGGGGCAACCGTCACCCGTACCTGCCCCGATTGCGGTGCGAGCGTGACCACGTAGGAGCGGTCGGTGCCGTGCAGGGCGAGCTTGCGCGTGCGCCGAGGAAGTTCAGTCGCCAGTGCGGTCACGGCAATGAGCCATTCGCGCATGCCGATGGCGGAGGAGAGGGGCTCACGCACCGATAGGATACCAAGCCGCTCTGCGGCATCAGGATCGGAAAGATTGAACTCTCCCTCACCGTCTTCGTCCGAAGAGTGTGAAACACAGTCTTTGAAGGTCAAAGAAATCGCATCGTCGTCCTCGTCCTCAAGCAACGCACTTCTGTCGGGACCTTTGACGGTCAGGGAGACCATCTCGCCGTCCTCCGAGAGAGAAGGCAGAATAAAGGGCAATTGTTCGTGTACAAGTGATCGGAATGCAGCAGAATCAGCGGTCAATGTCGGCGTTTCGGCAGGGATTTCCTGTACGACGAATTCCGTTAAGCTCTTAGCCAGCATGCGCTCGGTGCGCCGCAGAAGCTTTTGCAGAGGTGAAACCGCCACCCATTTTTGCCCCGCTTCGGTTACGACGACGGGTGTGTCGGGGGTCAGCGTGTCGCGCCCGTCAGGCAAGGTAATGAGCCCACCTGCCATAAGGCGAGAGGAGGCACACGCCACCGTGTCACCCGTCAGCGCGCATCCAAGATAACCAACCATGCCACGGTAGGCATCCCCTACCGTGTGGGTGTCTTTAGCGGCGGCAAAACGCAGAAAAAGGTAATCGGAAAACAAATATTTCATAGCTAAAGCCTCACTTTATGAATCCAGCAAAAGGTCAACCACGGCCACCGCCGCCGCCGCCTCTACGACGGGTACGGCGCGGGGGACGATGCAGGGATCGTGCCGCCCATGGATGACCAGCGTGGTATTCTCGCGGCGGGAGAGGGAAACGCTCTCCTGCTCCGAACCGATGGAGGGGGTGGGCTTAAACGCGGCCGAGAAGATTACGGGCATACCCGTGCTCATACCGCCCACGATGCCGCCGCAATGGTTGGTCTTTGTGCGGATCTCGCCGTCCTCGCCCATGCGATAGGCATCATTATGAGACGAGCCGTAGCCGCGAATAAAGTCAAAGCCGTCGCCAAACGCCACCGCCTTGACTGCGGGAATGGAGAAAAGAATGGAGGAAAGACGCGCCTCCATGCCGTCAAAGGGATGGTCGCCGAGTCCCACGGGGAGTCCGATGACGGCGCATTCCACAGCACCGCCCACCGAGTCAGCCGCCATGCGGGCGCATTCGATCTCGCCCTTCATGGCCTCGCCCGCCTCGGCGTCGAGAACGGGGAAGATGGTGGAAGCAGGACGGTGCAGCTCGTCAGCGGTCAAGGATACGGCGGGGAAGGGCTTGTCCTTGACCGAGCCGATCTCGCTGATATGCGCACCGATTTCAATGCCCCGCGCCTTTAGGTAGGAAAGGCACAGCGCGCCCGCGATGCAGAGGGGAGCGGTCAGGCGCCCCGAATATTTGCCGCCGCCGCGCAGGTCTACGTTCTCTCCGAATTTCACGCGCGCCGCATAGTCGGCATGGGAGGGGCGGGGCACGTCGGCGAGGGATGCGTAATCTCCCGAGCGTTGGTTCTGGTTGATGATGACGGCACGGATGGTCGTGCCGTCGGTGACGTAGGTGCGCACACCGCCCACCTCCTGCTCAATGACACCCGCCGTAAATACGGGAATATCGGGCTCCTTGCGGGTGGTCGCCCAAGCGCCCTGACCGGGCGCGCGGCGGCTCATCAGCGCCATCATCTCGTTGTGGGTTATGGTCACGTCGGCGGGAAATCCCTCCAGCACCATGCCGATCTCGGGGTCATGCGAGCCGCCGAAAATGGAGAGTTTCAGGTTGCTTCCGTATACGTTAGCCATGGGTGGATTCCTCCTTTGTTAACGTGTCAATGCTTCAAGATCCCGCCAGAATGCGGGGTAGGATTTGGCGACTGCCTCGGCACCGCATACCGTGACCGCGCCGCGGCAGACGGTGGCGGCAACGGCGGCGCTCATAGCGATGCGGTGGTCGCCCGCCGCATCCACGATACCGCCCGTCAGATAGGGCTTTCCGTGAATGATGAGACCGTCTTCGGTCTCGGTAATATCCCCACCCAGCGCGGTGAGCATAGCGGAAACCGTCATGAGACGGTCACTTTCCTTGAGTCGGAGCCGCGCCGCACCTACAATACGGGTCTCACCCTCTGCCACCGATGCGGCAACCGCGAGGATGGGCACGAGGTCGGGAATTTGCGTAGCATCGATGATGCATCCGCGCAGACGGGATGCATGTGCCACGACCGAGCGGGCGCGGATATCGAATCGACCGCCCATACGGGTCAGCACGTCTACGATGGCGCGGTCGCCCTGACGGGAGGCGGTGTCGATGTCCTCAACGGTAATGGAATTGCCTTCGGGCGTCAGAAGTCCCGCCGTGAGGAAGAACGCCGCACCCGACCAGTCACCGCCCACGGGGGGCGTTGTCGCAGCGTCGGGAATGGATGCAAGCGCGTCGCGCCCGACAATGGTGAAATCGGGAAGGATACCGCCGACCGCGCTCGTCACGCGGGCAATGGCGTCTAGTGTCATGTCAATATAGGGAACGGATTCTGCCTTGCCCGTCACAGAAAGGCGGCTGTCCCCGCGCAAAAGCGGGAGGGCAAAGAGCAGTCCACTGATAAACTGGGAGGAAACACCGCCGTCGACGGCGAATGCGCCTGCCTGCAATTTTCCGCTTACCACAAGGGGATTCGTTCCCATAGGCGAGAGGACGGCACCGTGCGCCGTCAGCTCCTCGTACAGAGGGGAGAGAGGGCGCTCGGGGAGTCGTCCGTGTCCCACAAGGGATACCGTAAAGCCATCGGGAGCGCCGTCGGTCGCACCCAGCGCACAGCAAACGGGAAGCAGAAAACGCAGAGTCGAGCCCGACTCGCCACAATCCAGCACGGCGGTGTCGGGCAGAGCGGTGATGGGAGTGACGACGAAATCCTCACTGTCACGTTGAATATCGGCCCCCAGCGCAACAAGACAGCGTGCCGTGGCCTCAATGTCCTCGTTGAGATCGGTACAGCGAATGCGCCGTGACGCGCCGCTGCCGCCGTACAGCGCCGCAAGAGCCGCACAAATGAGGGCACGGTGCGCCTCGGATTTAGAAGAAGGCGCGCGCACCGCCCCGCCAAGACGGGGGGAGAAAAGTTGCTTATCCATAAGAAAACTCCTTGCCGAGTTGGATCAATCGCCAAGTCCCGCGCGAATGTAGGATTCCAGCGCGTCCACGGGAACGGTGGTCAGACGCGTGTCGCCGATTCCGTAGGGGATGGCGAGCGTGATGAAGCCCCCCGCCCGCTTCTTGTCGGACAGCGCGGCAGGGAAGAGCTGCTCGGTGGTAAAAGGACAGCTTACAGGTAGGTTGAAGCGGACGAGTAGATCGCACAGCTCGTCGGCGGTGTCCTCCTCGCAAATGCCGAGTAGCTCGGCCGTGCGGGTGATGATGACCATGCCGATGGCCACGGCGCTTCCGTGGGAAATGGTGAAATTCGAGAAACTCTCGATGGCGTGACCTACCGTGTGACCCAGATTGAGAAGCTGGCGCGCGCCCTTGTCGGTCTCGTCTTCCTCTACCAGCACCCGCTTGTCCTCCACGCAAAGGCGGATGATCTCCGCCATGTGGGCGCGAGGCGCGTCACCGCGCAAGAGCTCGTAGAGCGCGCGGTCACGGATGACGGCATACTTGATGACCTCGGCAAAGCCGTCGGCGAGGATCTCGGGGGGCAGGGTATCCAGACACTCGGGGTCGCAAAGCACCAACGAGGGTTGGTGGAACGCGCCCACCAGATTCTTGCCTGCGGGTATGTCGATGGCGGTCTTGCCGCCCACCGAGGCATCCACCATAGCGAGCAAGGTGGTAGGGATCTGTACGAAGGGAATGCCGCGCTGGTAGATCGCGGCGGCAAAGCCGCCGAGGTCACCCACCACGCCGCCGCCCAGAGCGACGAGACAGTCGGCACGGGTCAGATGCTCCTCGGCCATGTGCTGGAGAAGGGCCAGCAGATTCTCGGCCGATTTGGAGGCCTCGCCGTGGGGGATGACGTGGCGGAAGGGGGTAAAGCCGGCTTCGATCAGGGAGCGCTCCACCGTGTCGGTGTAAAGGGCCTCCACCGTATCGTCGGTCAAAAGGACGGCGCGGCAGGGGGAGTGGACGGCGGCGATGGCTTCGCCCGCGTGGGCACGGATGCCTGCAGAAATGCGAACGTCGTAGCTGTGCGCGGGGCGGGCGGGTACGTTGACACGCACGGCAGATTTGGAGGTTGCGGGGGTATTGCGGTTGGACATGACGGATGCTCCCTTACAATAAAAATATACCATTGAATTATACCACAAAACGGTGGTGATGGCAATAGGAAAAAGAAAAAACAATGGCATTTTTTTGAATTTTTATTCTCTTGTTTGATAAAAAAACGGTAAAAACTTTCATTTTGCCGCGACAAACCTGATCTTTTTGACGGCTTTTATTATAATTTGAAATTTTTTAGAAAAAATCCTGCAAATTTTTTAAAAAGCACTTGCAATTTACAACGACATGGTGTATAATATAGACGTAAGGAACAGAATTCTGTGTTTTGTCCCTGCCAAGGGCCGATATTGGTCATAATTTTGAATTTTCTTAAAGGAGTGGATTCCAATGTCTTACGTAGATGAAGTAATTGAAAAAGTCGTTGCCCAGAACCCCGCGCAGCCCGAGTTCCATCAGGCCGTCAAGGAGGTGCTTGACTCCCTGCGCCCCGTCGTTGAGGCGAACGAGGCTCTGTACCGCAGAGAAGCTCTGCTGGAGCGCATGGTCATTCCCGAGCGCATCATCACCTTCCGCGTTCCGTGGGTGGATGACAACGGTCAGGCTCACGTAAATACCGGTTACCGCGTACAGTTCAACAGCGCGATCGGCCCCTACAAGGGCGGTCTTCGTCTGCACCCCTCGGTAAACCTCTCCATTATCAAGTTCCTCGGCTTCGAGCAGACCTTCAAGAACTCGCTGACCGGCCTGCCCATGGGCGGCGGTAAGGGCGGTTCCGACTTCGATCCCCGCGGCCGCTCCGACCGTGAGATCATGAACTTCTGCCAGAGCTTCATGAACGAGCTGTACCGCCACATCGGTGCTGATACCGACGTTCCCGCCGGTGACATCGGCGTAGGTGCGCGCGAGGTCGGTTACTTCTTCGGTCAGTACAAGCGCCTCGTCAACCGCTACGAGGGCGTTCTGACGGGTAAGGGTCTGTCCTACGGCGGCTCTCTCATCCGTCCCGAGGCAACCGGCTTCGGCGCCGTTTACTACACCGTTGAGATGCTCAAGTCTTTCGGCGACGATATCAAGGGCAAGACCTTTGCCGTATCCGGCTTTGGTAACGTAGCTTGGGGTACTGTCAAGAAGGTCACCGAGCTGGGCGGTAAGGTCGTGACCATTTCCGGTCCCGACGGTTACGTGTACGATCCCGACGGTATCAACACCGAGGAGAAGATCAACTTCATGCTCCAGATGCGCGCCTCCGGCCACGATAAGGTTAAGGATTACGCAGATAAGTTCGGCGTTGCCTACTTTGCAGGCAAGCGTCCTTGGGAGCAGAAGGTCGACGTCATTATGCCCTGCGCAACCCAGAACGAGGTTGGCGCCGAGGATGCCAAGAACATCGTGGCCAATGGCGTTAAGTACTACGTCGAGGTTTCCAACATGCCCACCACCTTTGAGGCTATGGAGATCCTCAAGGCCGCAGGTCTCGTGATCGCTCCCTCCAAGGCTGTTAACGCAGGCGGCGTAGCCGTCTCCGGTCTGGAAATGAGCCAGAACTCCATGCGTTACAACTGGACTGCCGAAGAAGTCGATGCAAAGCTGAAGCAGATCATGGCCAATATCTATAAGAACTCCTTTGAAGCCGCTAAGAAGTACGGTATGGACGGCGACCTCGTCGCCGGTGCGAATATCGCAGGCTTCGAGAAGGTTGCTTCGGCTATGCTGGCTCAGGGCTTGGTCTAATATTTACATAGATTTAGTTCCGAGATTCTCAGCATTCAGCTATAATGTTTTCGCAACCCCGCACCCCTGCCCACGGGCAGGGGTGCTTTTTTGCACAGTCTTTTGTTGACAACCGCCCTCCATCGTGGTATAATAGAGATAATATGGCAATACTGAACCCATGAGGGGCCACCGCCCCCGAAAGGATATATGCAATGAAAACACTCCTGTGCATCGACGGCAACAGCATCCTCAACCGTTCCTTCTACGGCATCCGACTCCTGACCAATAAGGACGGCTTTCCCACCAACGCGCTCTACGGTCTGGTCAATATTCTGTCCCGTCAAATCGAGGATCTGAAGCCCGATTACGCCGCCATTGCCTACGATCTCCACGTCCCCACCTTCCGCCATAAGCTCTACGATGAATACAAGGCAGGCCGCCACGCCATGCCCGACGAGCTTCGCGCCCAAATGCCCGTGTCCCGTGAGTTCGCCGAGATGCTGGGCGTTCATATCCTCTCCATGGAGGGCTACGAGGCAGACGATATCCTCGGAACGCTCGCCGCGATGGCTGAGGCATCCCCTGAGGAGTGCCGCGCGTATATCCTCACGGGTGACCGCGACTCCCTCCAGCTCATCTCCCCCCGCGTCCACGTTCTTTTGGCAGGGAACACTGCCACGGTGGATACCGACGAAGCCGCGTTTGTGGAAAAATACGGCGTTCGTCCCGACCAGTTTGTGGATGTCAAGGCGCTCATGGGCGACAGCTCGGATCATATCCCCGGCGTGCCGGGTATCGGCGAGAAGACCGCCCTCAAGCTCATCTCGGAATTCGGCTCACTGGATGCCGTTTACGCTCAGCTCGACACCGCCAAGCACACCCCCTCGGTCTATAAAAAACTCAGCGAGGGCAAGGAAAAAGCCTATCTCTCCCAAACCCTCTCCCGTATCTGCCGTGACGTTCCGCTGGGGCTGACGCTCGATGATCTGACCACCCGCCCCATGGATCGCAACGCCGCCCGCGAGCTGTTCATCAAGTACGAATTTTCGGGATTTATCAAGCGCTTCGGCCTCTCGGACGAGGCTCCGTCGGCCGAGGATGCGCCCGCCGCGGCTGCGAGCGAGCAAGCCCCCGCCGTGACTGCAAAGGATATCACCGCCGCCGAGCTGGCCGCCCTCCCCGCGGACCGCTACGCCCTCGCGGTGGCCGAGGATACCTTGTGCATCTGCCGTGGTGGCGAGATCTGCCGCATTTCCTTAAACGATACAACCCGCGATGCCGTTGATGCGTTCCTGCACGGCAAGGGGTATACCTTCATGTGCCACGATGCCAAGCAGCTCTACCACGACATGGACGCCCACGGCATCCGATTCCGCTCGGTGGACACAGACGTAATGCTCGCCGCATACGCGCTCAATTCAAGCATGGGCGGCTTTGATATGGATCGCCTCTGCGTGACCTTCCTTGGCCGCACACCCGCCGATGCCGACGGCAAGCTCGCCTCGGTCGCCCCCCTCTGCGACCATCTGCACTCCAAGCTGGAGGAAACCGAACAAACCGCCGTTTTCCGCGAGATCGAGATGCCTCTCGCCGCCGTTCTGTGTGACATGGAGGCCTACGGCTTCCAGATCGACCGCGCCTCCATCGAGGGATACGGGCAGGTGCTGGACACCGTGGCCGCCGACCTGGAAAACCGCATTTTCCTTTACTCGGGAAAGCCTTTTAATATCAATTCCCCCAAGCAGCTCGGTGAGATTCTGTTCGAAACCCTGATGCTCCCCACCGACAAAAAGACCAAAACGGGCTACTCCACCAGCGCCGAGGTGCTGGAAAAGCTTCGCCGCTACCACCCCATCATCGACGATATTCTGGACTACCGTCAGGTTACCAAGCTGAAATCCACCTACGTGGAAGGACTCCTCAAGGTCGCGGACGAGAGCGGCCGCGTGCATACCACATTCAAGCAAACGGGTACGACCACGGGACGACTCTCCTCCGCCGAACCCAACCTTCAAAACATCCCCATCCGCACCGATCTGGGCCGAGAACTGAGAAAATTTTTCGTCCCCTCCGCCCCTAATCGCGTGCTGATCGATGCCGACTATTCTCAGATCGAGCTTCGCCTGCTGGCTGATATCGCAGGGGACGATGCCATGCGCGCCGCCTTCCGCGACGGCGTGGACATCCACACCGACACCGCCTCTCGTGTATTCAACGTAGCCCCCGACGAGGTTACCATCGAGCTTCGTAAGAAGGCAAAAGCGATCAACTTCGGACTCATGTACGGCATGGGTGAGTTCTCGCTGGCCGAGGATCTGCACATCTCCCGCGCCGAGGCAAAATCCTATATCGACAGCTACCTGCATAGCTACCCCGATATCGACCGCTACCTCGGTGAGATCGTAAAAACCGCCTACGCGCAGGGCTATGTGACTACCAAGCACGGCCGTCGCCGCTATATTCCCGAGCTGGCGGAATCCAATAAGATGCGCAAGAAATTCGGCGAGCGCGTCGCCATGAACAGCCCCATTCAGGGCACGGCGGCAGATATCATCAAGCTCGCCATGATCCGCGTACACCACCGCCTCGCCGAAAGCGGTCTGGATGCCCGTATGATCCTGCAGGTACACGACGAGTTGATCCTTGAGGCCTCCCACGACTGCGCCGAGCAGGCCATGCAGCTTCTCGTGGAGGAGATGGCGAATGCCGCCACTCTCTCGGTGCCGTTGGATACCGATGCCCATATCGGTGCAAACTGGTTTGAGGCACACTAACGATTCAATCTGGAAAAGAGGTATTTTTATATGAAGCTTTCGCGTTCCGCAGGCGTTCTCATGCACGTCACCTCCCTCTGGGGCAGTGACTCGGTCGGTTGCTTTGGCAAGGAAGCGCGTGAATTCGTGGATTTTCTGTCCGATTGCGGCTTTGGCTGGTGGCAGGTGCTCCCGTTCTGCATGGCCGACGAGTGCAACTCCCCCTACCGCTCCTACTCGGCGTTCGGTGGCAATCCCTATCTCGTGGATATCCGTCAGCTGGCCGAGGCTGGGTATCTGACCTACGCCGAGATCCAGCTTGCTAAGCAGGATACCCCCTATGCCTGCGAGTTCGACAAGCTCGAGGTCGGGCGCATGAATCTGCTCCGCATCGCCGCCGCCCGCGCAAGCGAGGCGGATCGCGCCGAGATCGCCGCGTTTATTGACAACAATCCTTACCTCGCGCAGTTCTGCGAGTTCATGGCCCGCCGCGCCGCCAATGGCAATAAGCCTTGGTATGAATGGGGAAACGACGAGATGGACGAGGTCGAGCGCTTTACGTGGCAGTTCATCCAGTTCCATTTCATGCGGCAGTGGGAGGCCGTCCGCGCCTACGCCAACTCCAAGGGCGTGCGCATCATGGGCGATATCCCGATCTACGTCGCCTACGACTCCTGCGACGTGTGGGCCAACCGTGACCTGTTCGATCTGGACGAGAAGGGCGCCCCCCGTCACGTGGCTGGCTGTCCCCCCGACTACTTCTCGGAGGACGGTCAGCTCTGGGGCAATCCTCTCTACGATTGGAAGCGCATGAAGGAGGATAACTTCGCCTGGTGGTCGGCGCGCATGAAGCATATGCTCTCGCTCTTTGATGGCGTGCGTATCGACCATTTCCGCGGACTTGAGGCCTATTGGAGCATCCCCGCCGATGCCGAGACAGCCCGCGAGGGTAAGTGGGTCAAGGGCCCCGGAAACCCCTTCATCAGGCAACTCCACAACGTGGTGGACGAGGTCGAGACCGCAACGGGCAAGGGCGCGCTCGTGGTCGCCGAGGATCTCGGCGAGGCCACCGAGTCGTTGGAAAAGTTCGTCAAGGCAAGCGGATTCCCCGGTATGCGCGTCATGCAGTTCGGCTTTGACGGCGACCCGGAAAATACCCATCTCCCCTATAACTACGTCAAAAACTGCGTAGCCTACACGGGCACGCATGATAATAACACCCTCCTCGGCTTCGTGTGGGACTGCGACAAGGAGACCCGCCGCAAGGTGCTCCACTACTGCGGCTATACGCAGGATAACTGGGACTGCCGCGAGAGCTACCGTGCCGTGATCCGCACTCTGATGGCATCCTGCGCCGATCTGGCCATCCTGCCTGTGCAGGATCTCCTCCTCTACGGCTCGGATTGCCGTATGAACGTCCCCGGTCGAGCGAAGGGTAACTGGGAGTTCCGCATTACTCGCGAGCAGCTGGACGGCATCGACCGCGGCTATTTCCGATACCTCAACGAGCTTTACGGCCGTATCGAGTACCCGAAGAGCACCGACAACCAAACCGTTATTTAATGAGAAACCGCCTTTCATGCTTCGGCATGAAAGGCGGTTTGCTTACTCTGCGTTTTTCAGCTCCTTGATCACCTCGTACACGCTTCTCACGGGGATGATCTTGATGCCCTCCACCGAAATGGGGCGCTTTTCCACGTTTCGGTAGGGAATGATGGCGCGGGTAAAGCCCAGTCGCGCCGCCTCGCGCACCCGAAGCTCGGGGTTTGCGACCGCGCGGCACTCGCCCGCAAGACCCAACTCGCCGATCACGATGAGATCATCGGGCACGATGCGGTCGGTTAACGAGGAGATAAGAGCGGCGGCAATGGCGAGGTCGGCGGCAGGCTCGTCAATGGAGAGCCCGCCGATGACGTTCAGATACACGTCGTTTTGGTAGAATTTCAGCCCCAACCGCTTTTCCAGTACCGCCAGAATGAGGTACATACGGTTGTAATCAATGCCGTTGCACGTACGTCTCGGCGAGGGGAACACCGTGGGGGTGACGAGCGCCTGTACCTCGGCGATGAGGGGACGCGTGCCCTCAATGGTGCAGAGCGCGCAGTTGCCTGATACGTTCTTGGGGCGGCCCGACAGAAGCATTTCAGAGGGGTTGGCGACCTCAAGCAGTCCTCGGTCGGTCATCTCGAATACGCCGATCTCGTTGGTGGATCCGTAGCGGTTCTTGACCGCGCGAATGATGCGGTAGGCCTGCTGGCGCTCACCCTCAAAATACAATACGGCGTCCACCATGTGCTCCAGCACCTTGGGGCCCGCAATGCCGCCTTCCTTGTTGACGTGCCCCACCAGCAGCATGGAGATGCCCTCAGACTTTGCCTTGTTGATAAAGGTCAGGGTACATTCACGGATTTGGGTGATACTGCCGGGCGCGGAATTGATCTTGTCGGAATAAATGGTCTGGATGGAGTCGAGGATCATGACGTCGGGCTTGATCTCGTTTGCCTCGGACAGAATCTGCTCCAGATTGGTCTCGGTCAGTATGTAGAGCCGCTCCCCGAGGATGCCGAGCCGCTGTGCGCGGAGCTTGAGCTGACCGCCCGATTCCTCACCCGATACGTACAGCACCTTGCGGCTCTGTCCCAGCGCGTCGGATATCTGCATGAGCAGGGTGGATTTGCCGATACCCGGCTCACCCGACAGAAGCACCACCGAGCCCGTCACAAGGCCTCCGCCCAGCACGCGATCCAATTCGCCAAGCCCTGTTTCGGAGCGGATATACGAGGACACCGTCAAGTCGGCAAAGCGGGTGGCCTTGCCCTCGCCGCCGATGCCATTCATGGAGGTGCGGCGGGCGGTGCGGGGGGCTTCAACCTCAGGGGTGACCTCCTCCTCAACAAGGGTATTCCAGCGGCCGCAGTGGGGGCATTTGCCCAGCCATTTGGGGGTCTGCGCGCCGCACTCGGTGCAGACGAAAACGGTTTTCGGTGACTTCATGATCGGATGTCCTCCCGTAGATTACTTCTGTGGATATTATAGCATAATTTTTTTGAAAAATCAAGGGAAAGAGAGTGGCTTTGTTGACAAAGAATCGAATGTGTTGTATAATTAAGGTACTGATGAAATATTGGCCTGAATATAGCGTCATATCAATAAAGATACTGTACCAGCAGAAAGGAGCCGTTATGTCCATTCCAACTCCCCATATCAACGCCAAGCTCAGAGATTTTGCCCCTACCGTGCTTATGCCGGGTGATCCCCTCCGCGCGAAATTCATAGCCGAAACCTATCTGGAGAATCCCGTCCTCGTCAACAACGTGCGCGGCGTGCAGGGCTATACGGGCACGTATCGCGGAAAGCGCGTGTCGGTCATGGCGTCGGGCATGGGTCAGCCCTCAATCGGCATATATTCCTACGAGCTGTTCAATTTCTACGGCGTGGAGAGCATCATCCGCGTAGGCTCGTGCGGCGCGTATCACCCCGATCTGCACCTGCGCGATATCGTGCTTGCTATGGGCGCGTGTACCAACGGATGTTACGCAAATCAATACGGCCTACCCGGCACGTTTGCCCCCATTGCCGACTTTGACCTTCTCCGCCGCGCCGTGGCTGCCTGCGACCGCGCAGGCGTGTGCTATAAGGTGGGAAACGTCTTCTCGTCGGATATCTTTTACGACGAGCAGGAGGGAGTGGACGCCGCGTGGCGCAAGATGGGCGTGCTCGGCGTGGAGATGGAGGCGGCGGCCCTGTACTGCAACGCGGCCCGCGCAGGCAAAAAGGCACTCTGCATCTGCACCGTCAGCGATTCCTTCGTGCACGACGAGAAAGCCACGCCCGAGGAGCGACAGACCTCGTTTACAACCATGATAGAGATCGCCCTGGAGCTGGCGTGATCCTACGCTTCTACACTCTACTGATGCCAAAAAGTGAAAAAGAAATGATTTCACGGTAGGGGCGAACTTTGTTCGCCCGCGGGCGCACACAGTGCGCCCCTACGATGGGAAAAGAGTAGATTTTTGTTTAGTACAAATCGTTTGGCAACAGGAAAGAAAGATATTTTGCCATTACGTGACACTACTGTCTAAAGGAGGCATTGCTATGTCCCGCCGTGTGTTTCTGATTGTTTTGGATAGCCTTGGCATTGGAGAGATGCCCGACGCCGCCCGCTTTGGCGACGAGGGCAGTCACACTCTTCGTGCCATTCGCAATCACCCTTCGTTTCATTGTCCCAATCTGGAGAAACTGGGACTTTTCCATATCGACGGCGTGGGAGATGCCCCCGATACCGCCCCCACTGCCGCCCACGCCCGCATGACCGAGGCATCGGCAGGGAAGGACACCACCATCGGGCATTGGGAGATCGCGGGCGTGGTGTCGGATACGCCTCTGCCCACCTACCCCAACGGCTTTCCGCCCGAGGTCATCGAGGCATTTTCCCGCCTTGTCGGGCGCGGCGTACTGTGCAACCGCCCCTACTCGGGCACCGACGTGATCCGTGACTTTGGCGAGGCGCATATCCGCACGGGGGATCTCATCGTCTACACCTCGGCGGACAGCGTGTTTCAGATTGCCGCCCATGAGGATATCGTTCCCGTAGAGGAGCTCTACCGCATCTGCGAAGAGGCGCGTGACCTGCTCCGAGGCGGGCACAGCGTGGGCCGCGTTATCGCCCGTCCGTTTACGGGTTCGCACCCCTTCACCCGCACCACGCGCCGCCACGATTATTCCCTCGCGCCGCCCAAACCCACCATGGCGGATCGCTTGTCCGAGGCGGGGCTTGATGTGATCGGCGTGGGGAAGATCGGAGATATTTTCGCGGGGCGGGGCCTGACCGAGAGCCGCCGCACGGGAAGTAACGCCGAGGGCATGAAAATGACCGCCGAGGTGGCAGAACGCAATTTCCACGGCCTGTGCTTTACAAACCTCGTGGATTTCGATATGACCTACGGCCACCGCAACGACGTGGGTGGCTACGCCTCGGCCATGACCGAATTTGACCGCTGGCTGGGGGCTTTTCTGCCCACGCTTCGAAACGAGGATATCCTGCTGATTACCGCCGACCACGGCTGTGATCCCTCCACGCCGTCTACCGACCACTCCCGCGAATACACGCCGCTTTTGCTCTATTGCGATGCGGTAAATCCGATAAACCTCGGCACACGCTCTACCTTTGCCGACATAGCAGCCACCGTACTGGACTACCTCGGCGTGCCGCAGGGGGATCTCGCAGGTGAGAGCCTGCTTCCCCTGATTTTATAAAACCAACCGAAAGGAGTAACGCCATGTCCCTATTGGAACTGAAACAGATCGGTAAGATCTACGTGTCGGACGGCAACGTCGCCGTGGGCATCCGCGGTGTGAATCTGTCCTTTGATCGCGGCGAGTTCGTCGCCGTGACGGGTAAATCGGGATCGGGTAAGTCCACCCTGCTCAACGTCATCAGCGGTATGGATACCTACGAGGAGGGAGAGCTGCTGATTGACGGCGAGCCCACCTCGCACTACATGCAAAAGGATTGGGAGGAGTATCGCAAGCAGTACATCTCCTTCATCTTCCAGGACTATAATATTATTGAGAGCTTCACGGTTCTCCAGAACGTGGAGCTGGCCCTGATGCATATCGAGGATCCCCGTGCCCGCCGCGCTCGTGCGATGGAGCTGATCCGCCGCGTGGGGCTTGAGAAGCACGCCCACCATAAGGGCAGTAAGCTCTCGGGCGGACAAAAGCAACGCACCGTCATTGCCCGCGCCCTCGCCAAGGATAGTCCCATCATTCTGGCGGACGAGCCCACGGGTAACCTGGACAGCAAATCCTCGGTGGAGATCATCGAGCTGCTTCGCGAGGTGTCGAAGGATAAGCTGGTCATCGTGGTCACCCATAACTTTGACGAGGTCGCGGCTTGCGCCACCCGACACGTCCGTATCTACGACGGCGCGGTGGAGTTTGACCATACGCTGCACCAAGCCACCCCTGTGCAGGAATCCCGCAAGGTCACCGAGGATACACCCCTGCCCACCGCCGCCCGCACCGCGCGGCATACCCTGCGGAACGGACTCACCCTTGGGCGCGTGCGCTTTTTCGCGCGCCCCAAGCTATCCATTTTCCTCTGCATCCTTATGACGCTGACGTCCATCGTCCTCGCCTACTCCACCGCAAATTCCGCAACCCTTTCCGAAACCGAAGACGCAGAGCGCCTCTTTACATACATGAAAGGCCGCGTGGTGATCGCAAGGAGGGACGGTGTACCCATCACCGATGACGAGCTCGCGGCGCTTGCCGAGGAGGTCGGGGCAGAGGACTATATGCACCACGACTTCATGCTGGATCAAACCACCGATCTTCAGTTTGACGAGGATCTTCCCCGTACTCGGTTCACGTTTGCCTATCCCGCCGAGCGGGTAACGCCCGACGCGGGACGCTACCCCGAGGCGGAGAATGAGGTGCTCCTGTCCGTTCCCATTTCCTATGAGCCCTTCTTTGGTCGAGGGGACTTTGAACCCTGCGAACTCCCCCTTCTGTTCCGTACCGCCAACTATACCGTAACGGGTGTTCACTACTACTATGACAACACCCAAACTCCGCGCCTGTTCTTCACCGAGGAGGGGTATAAGACGGCCTCGGTGCTGGCCTTCTTCTCACAGCAGAAGGGAAGATTCAAGTACGATGTCGTCCTGTCTGTCGGTGAGGCCACGGAGGAACAGAACGCATGGGAAAACCACATTTTCATGGAGGGCACCACCTTTGTCGATTTCGGCATGGAGAAGGGCAGCTACTTCATCAACAACACCTGGCTGCAGGAGAATATCAATGCCGTACTCCGTGAATACGAAGACAAGTACGGAGTGACGCCCGATATCCGAACCTCGGTCATTTTCCAAGGCGAGTTTATGAACTATCAGTACAACCGAATGGAGAGCGATTACGGCTACGTGACCATCGGCGCCGATCCCTCCTACGGTACGGGCTACGGCACGACCGGTCAGATCTCGCACTCCTTTGATCAATACCGCCTTACCGATACCGTTTCTGAGTCCATGAAGGAGGCCATGTCCCAAACGTATTATGAAAATTGGCAGGAGGGGCAGGGAATCAGCAATGTCACCTGCGTGATCGTATCCCCCGACGTGCTGGTGGATTTCGTCCACGACGGGTACTATACCAGCGCCTATACGCAAGCCTCGCTGTTCTTTGAGAACGACCGCGCCGCCAAGCGCCAGCTTGATGCGCTGGGTGAGAAGGGCTACACCGCCGTGCTGTCGGACGCGACCGATGAGCAGGATGTATATACCGTACTTCTCACCCGCCTTGTTTCAGTTCTCAGCGCGTTCGGCTGGATCATTTCCATCCTGTTTTCCACCTTCTTCCTGCATCTTTGCTCCTCCCGCGCCATGAACGCCACGCGGGGCGACGTGGCTATCATGCGCTCTATGGGCATCCCCACGCGGGTGGTGAAGGTCAGCATCTACGTGCAGACCCTGATTACCCTCATTCCCGCCGCTATCGTCACCGCAGCCGTGTGCATCGCGGTGTATACCATACCTAAAACCAATGCCATGTTCCCCTTCCTGCACGCTGAAAATTACCTGCTGATCGCGGTGGTGCTGGTTGCCATTGCCTTGAACCTGGCGCGCAAGTACGTAAAGAAAATGTTTAACGAAAGCGTCAAGAAAACCCTGAAGGGAGGTGCCCGTGAATGAGTCGATCCATCGTAACCCTCCGCGGCGCGGATAAATACTACCGTCGAGGCAAGAGCAATGAGATCCATGTGATGGATCAGATCAGTCTGGAGCTTCCCGAGCGCGGCATGGTCGCGGTGTTCGGCCCGAGCGGATGCGGTAAAACCACCCTGCTCAACGCCATCGGCGGACTGGACTCCATCGGCGGCGGCTCAATTGAGCTGTTTGGACAGAACATCCGTGAGGACACCGACACCCTGCGTAACCGCTACGTGGGCTACATTTTCCAAAATTACAACCTGAATGTGCAGGAAACCGTCTATGAGAACGTCGCCGCCGCCCTGCGGCTGTGCGGCATGACCGACGAGGCCGAGACCCGGACCCGCGTTATGGCGGCGCTTTCGGGTGTGGACATGGATAAGTACCGCGACCGCCTGCCCGATACCCTCTCGGGCGGTCAGCAGCAGCGCGTGGCCATTGCCCGCGCCATCGTCAAGTCCCCCGCCATCATTTTGGCCGACGAGCCCACGGGCAACCTTGACGAGCAGAATACCGTGATGGTCATGGATATTTTGAAGGAACTCTCCAAAACCCGCCTTGTTCTGCTGGTCACCCACGAGGCGAATCTCGTGGACTACTACTGCGACCGCGTCATTGAGATCGTGGACGGCCGCGTGGTCAGCGACCGCGAAAACGAGGGTGCCAACGGATACGTAGAGCGCAAAAAAAATGACATCTACCTCGGGGAACTGGAAAAGACCGAGATCGATGCGGGCGGCGTGCAGATCGAATGCTACGGCGATCCCCGCGAGGTCAAACTCCGCATCGTGTGCGCGAACGGCAAGCTCTACCTCAAGAGCGAAACGCCCTCGCTCCGTGTGCTGGATGAATCGGCGGAGATCCGCCTTGTGGACGGCGTGTTCCGCAATACCCCCCGTACCGACGGGGAGGGGCGAACAGAGAGCCGTATTGATACCTCGGCCCTTACCCCCGTAGAGGGTGGTCGCTACGGTCGGCTGTACCACCTCCGCAACGCCCTCACCGCCGCATGGCGGGAGAATTTCGCAAGGAAAAAGAAGGGAAGAACGCTTTTGCGTGTCAGCCTCTTTCTCCTTTCGGTGGTTCTCGTGTTCATGGCGGCAACGGGTACGGCGTCCCTGCGTCAGCTTGCCGAGATCCGCGGCGAGCATAGCGGTCAGACCTTCTTTGTTCCCATTGATCCCGCAGAAGATTATTCCGCCGTGTGGGCGCATATCGGCGAGCACGGTATGGACTACGCGCGCCTCATAGGGGATTCCTACCTCAATGCGACCGATAACCTTACCTTCCGTACCACCGCATTTATGACGGCGAGCGGCAGTCAGCTCTCGGCAAGGGGCCATATACTGGATATGGCTCACGCCGAGAATCTGCCTCTCGTTTGCGGCACCACCGAGCTGTCGGGAGAGGGGGACATTGTGATCACTACGGCCTTTGCCGATGAGCTCATCAAGAGCGCCACCGTCAGCTATATCGAGGATTACAGCGACCTGATCGGTCTTGTATCTTCGCACAGATTTAACGTGGCAGGTAAGGATATGTTCATTCGTGTAGTCGGCGTTGTCGGCTCCGAGGAGTCAAATTTCTACCTGTCCTCCCTCAGCGCCGCCTTCTACGTTTTGCAGAATAGTTTCTATCTTCCCGTTTACCCCGTGTCCCTGCAATCCTACTATAAGGGCGAGATCAAAGACGGCGAGGCCGTGTTCCTGCCCGCCATTGGCACGGTGGCAACCGTCAAGGAAGGGGATAGCCTTTCGGTTTTGGGTCACTCCTTCCGCGTGACCGAGGTTCGCCCTGGTCCCAATATGGATAAATATTACGATTCTGAGATCACGGAAGACGAGTTGCTTGACATTGAGATGGGGAAAAACGAGATTGTGAATGAAAACTGCCTCATCGTCAGCGACGCCGATTATATCCGCCTTGCCTACAGCGCAGGCAAAACCGATGATCGCTTGGCCGTACCTTTCTACACCTACAAGTACGACGGCGGGGCCTACTATTCCCACCATCTCATGATTCATGCGAGTGACCCCGAGGCCGCCGAAGCATACCTCACAGAGGCCTTCGGCGATGCCCTCATTACCCCTTCCGCGGTGATGGACGAAATGATTCTGGACTACCGTGACGGCATTGTGGCCACCGCTGTTACCCTCGCTGTGCTGCTGGTGCTGATGTGCCTCTGCATATTCGGCATTATGCGCTCCTCGTTCATGAGCCGTGTGAAGGAGGTCGGTATTCTGCGCGCCATCGGCGTCACCAAGCGCAATCTCCTGTTCCGCTTCGCGGTGGAAACCGCCCTGCTCATGGTGCTGACGGTTCTGCTGGGCTACCTCCTGTCGGCATGGTTCATCGTGTCCCTATCGGACGCGCCCTTGTTCTCGTTGGTATTCTATTTCCCCGCGTGGCTGAGTATCGCCATGCTGGCGGTGATTGCCGCTGCAGGGTTGTTCTTTGGCGTCCTGCCCGCCATGCTCTTGCTGCGTAAGACTCCCAGCGAGATCCTTGCGAAATACGACGTGTGATTTTTTACCCATCCGCAACGGCGCGAGCCGTTGCGGATTTTTTTGTGAACGGTTTTTGTGTGTTTCTTATAATTTTTTGGCGCGATCGTTGTTGGGTTTGATGGTTTTTTGTTTTTTTTCATGCAACCCCCTTGCATTTTTGAAGAGTCTATGGTATACTATGGAATGAGTTATTGTCTTTTCGTGTAATCAGTTGCATTTGCAAGTGCCAAAACATGAAAATATGGCCCGTAAAAACGGCAAAAAATGCTTACAGAACGGCGGTAGAATATGGCAACGATTAAAAAGATCTCCAAACAAAAACTGAATACC
The DNA here is from genome assembly GCA_904502015.1 of uncultured Clostridia bacterium. GTDB lineage: Bacteria > Bacillota > Clostridia > Oscillospirales > CAG-272 > CAMEON01. The sequence continues at coordinate 25,198 of CAJGEA010000002.1, forward strand.
GTTATCAAAGGGCTTCCTGCACCCGTTCAGAAGCACTGCAAGCGGACCAAAATGCTCGCGGCGTACATCGTCGAGCAGATCAAGACCGAGGAATGGTTCCTCGATGCCGAGGTCAAGCCGAACTTTGTTGTGGAAGCCGTGTTCTATCACGATATCGGCAAGTGTAAAATCGCTGAGGATTGCCTGTATTTCGACCACTGCACCTCGCAGGAGAAGCGTGAGACCTACGAATCCCACGTATTCCAGGGCGTTCCCCTGATCGTTGAGGAGTGTGGGGCGTACGTAGCAGAGAGCCCCGTTCATTCGTTTGAGTACTGCACCTACCTTGCCATCACCGAGCACCACGAGCACGTGGACGGCAGTGGCTTCCCCTACGGCAAGCGCGGCGAGGATCTGTCCATCGTTGGCAAGATTACCGCCCTTGCTAACGTGCTGGATCACCTCCTGTTCGTAGGCCGAACCGATTGGTGCGATTTTGACGGTGCCATGGCCGAGCTGGAAAAGCTCGCGGGCAACGAGCTGGATGAAACGCTGGTGGCCATCCTGCTTGACCGCAAGGAGGCGTTCCGCGAATTCGTTTCCTACCTCTTTGATTCCGAGATCCGCAATATCAAGAAAAATTCCTACGGCATCCGCGTGTTCTATCACCCTGTGGTGTTGCTGAAAAATAAGAAAACGGTCATGTATCGCGCCGAATACCGTCTCAACGATCCCTACTACGGTATGGTCGACGGGGCAGCGGTTCTCCCCATTGCCGAGCAATCGGGACAGATCTTCAAGCTGGAACGACTGGCGTTTGAAAAGATGTGCAGCGAGATCGACCGCCTCTGCTGGCCCGACGAGATGCTGCCTACGTTTACGTTCGGCTTCTCTGCCGTTCACGTACAGAAGCCCTCGTTTGTGCAGGACATTACCGAGATTTTGAACGCGTATGAGATCAACCCCAAGCTCGTGTGTATTTCGGTCAAGGATGCCGAAATGCAGAATCCCGAATATTCGTGGACCGAAACGGTGGACGCGCTGCGCGCATTGGGTGTCAGCTTCATGATCGACGAGTTTTCGGGCGCGTCGCCCCTGCTGTCGGCTATGGACGAGCTGACCGTGGACCGCATTTGCATGAAGAAAGAATACAGTAAGAAGATCACCTTTAATTCAAAAACACAAAGCATCGTGGAGGGACTAATCCAGATTGCCCAAAAGCTGGGTATCGAGATCGTGTTTGACGCAGTGGAGACGGATGACACCGTGTCGGTACTGCGACAGATGGGTGTACCCGCGGCAGGCGGCCCCCTCTACGGTCAGCCCCTTTCCTTTAAGGAACTCAGAAAACTCATGGATGATCAATACATAAAGGGGGGTGACGGCCAATGAACCAGAAAATGACCCCCGTGTCAAACGTGTCAAAGCCGCCATCCAAGCTCGCCCAGTGGCTCAGCCGCGCGTCGGGCATGATGTGGCTCCGCACTGTTAAGATCGTGGCGGGTATCCTGCTGGTCGTTCTGTTGACGTTCTACAGCGCCGCCGTTCTGTTTACCGATCAGGGCGGATTCACGGTGTCCATTAAGGATTCGGGAAAAGGGAACACCCAATCGGGTGCGATTTCGCTTTCCGAGACGGCGGATTTTGCGTCTCCCACCGTTCGCCTTGAGGCGCAGGATGTGGCCGGTATGACGAACATATCGGGATTGGATATCCCCGTCGACGTAGATAACTATGACGGCGCACACAACGGCGAAAACTACATGGCGTATACCTTCTACCTGAAGAACAGCGGCGAGGCCGCTTGCAACGTGCTCACCGAGCTCCGCATTGACGGTGTCGTCAAGGCGGCGGACGAGGCTGTTCGCGTAAAGGTATATAAAAACGGCATCCCTACTACCTATGCCAAGCTCGCGGCGGACGGGACCCCCGAGCCGGGCACAACTCCCTTTGAGGGCGGAAAAAAGGTACTCTCGGAGCTTTCCGAGAACCTCGCCGCAGGGGAGACTACAAAGTATACGATTGTTATATGGTTGGAAGGAAATGATCCCGAATGTCTCGATAATATTAAGGGAGGAAGCGTGAAAATGTCGCTGATGTTTTCCGTGGTGGAGGATACCGAAACCCAGTCCGAAACTTAATGTTTTCGAGATAGCAAATGCCTGACTGATCCAACTTCCAACCAATCCATATAACAATAGTAGAATAAAAACAAAACAGGAGGAAATTATGAACAAGAATCTCAGAAAAGCGATGATCTCTGCGATCTGCATGCTCATCGTTGGCGTTATGTCCCTGACCGGCGTAACCTACGCATGGTTCACTCAGTCCGAGGAAGCCATCGTTTCGGGTATGGCGTTCAACGTTATGTCCCCCGCAGGCGGCGTTCTGATCTCTGACGAGGAGAACACCGGCTGGAGATACTCCATCGAGCTGAATGACACCTTCAACGGCTTCGCTCCCACTTCCACCGCTCCCGCCAACATGAAGAACGGCGAGCTGGAGTTCTACAATGCAACGGTTGACACTTCGGTTGCCGCTGCTGATCTGGGTAAGGTCATCACCACCAGCAAGGTTGGCGATGGCGCTTACTTCAAGAAGACCATTTACATGTACAACGACAACACCGAGGCTGAGGTTTCCGTAAACCTGGCCGGTACCGTTATCGGTATCAACAGCGCTCTCGGCGAGACCGCTGTTGACAAGAAGGCTCAGACCGCTATGCGTCTGGCTCTCGTTAAGCACGGCGCTTACGAGATGAGTGCAGGTGCTACTCTGACCGCTGCCGACGCAGATGATGTTGTTATCTACGAGCCTTACGCAGACACCCTGCTGGACGGCACCACCGGTCAGCAGAAGCGCGCTTACAGAGGTATCACCGGCGCATCCGCTACTCCCTTTGATTCCACCGCTGCTGACTGCCAGTATTCCGAGGCAGTTGATACGGTTGTTAACCTGACTGATATGGTCGTTACGGTTCCCGCAGGTCAGTGCTACGCCGTTACCGTTTACATCTGGCTCGAGGGTCAGGACCCCGACTGTGTCAACAAGATCGGTGGCACCAACCTGGCAGCAGAGCTGCACTTCGCCAAGGTTTCGTAATCATCACGTAACCATTTTCACAGCAATCCCATTGTGATCGATCGTCGATCATTTGTAACTTAACTATCATCGAGGCATAACACCGGTATTGGTGTCCCGGGCGGCCGCAAGGCCGTTCGGGACACCGAAAAAGGAGAGAAAACACATGAAAAACGTACTCAAGAAAATAGGCAGTACTGCTTTGGACGTATTGATCGTCTTCATTTTCATTATATCCATTCTGGTCGTTATCGCCGGCATGAGCGCGCGCGGAGCAGACGGACAGGCAAACGTATTCGGATACGTGGCGTTCAGTGTCCAGACTGACTCTATGGAGCCCACCATCAACACGGGCGATCTTATCATTGGTAAGATCCCCACATCAGCACATGATCTTCCCGAAGGTACCATCATATCCTTCCGCGAGAAGATGGGTGATCAGGTTGTCGTAAACACCCACCGTATCTACGAAGTAAATGACGCAGGCAGTATTACCAAGTACACCACGTGGGGTGATAACAGAGAAAGCTGTCCTGCCCCCGACGCAACCCCCAAGACCGAGAACGAAGTCATTTCGGTCTATCAGTTCAAAATCCCCTTTGTGGGTGCATTCATTGACTTTATTCGCAAGCCCTTGGGCTTTATCCTCATTCTGGTTCTCCCCTTGCTGGCGTTCATTGCATGGCAGGTATATAAGGTGATCGACCTTTACCTGAAGAGCAAGAAGCTCCAGATGCAGAAGGAGCTTCAAGGTGGAGGCAAGACCGACATTTCCGATGAGGAAAAGGATGCCATCATCCGCGAGTATCTTGCCAAAATGCAGCAGGAAGGGAAGAACGATCCCCCCTCCGGCGGCAATCCCGACGATTCCGACTAAAAAACCAACCTTCCTTTAAATTGAAAACAATGTCCCGAAGGGACCGCACATAAAAATAAACATGAAGAAAAGAGGCAAACATGGCTGCATACGTTGAATTCTTATACGAAATACTCAAACAGTTTTTCGGAGGCTTTTGGACCGTTATCACGGGCATCTTCCGCGGTCTGTTTGCTTTAGTGGACTTTCCGTCCTATATCCAAATCTTTGACGAGTTCAGCGGCGGTTTTACCGTCGTAGGATGGATTCTTGCCATCGTGACCGTTCTGGTTATCGTCGCCCTGCTCGTGTTCCTGATCGTTTTGCTGGTGGCGTTCATCCGCAAGAGAATTGAGAACCGCAAGAAGCTGCAAAATCAGCATATGCTGCTCTCCGAGATGGAAAAGCTGCACATGCAGGTGATTCGCCTGACCAAGGAAAAGGATCGCATTCTGGCCATCAAGGCGGGTGCCGACATGCCCCTCGGTGATCTTGAGGGCCTCGGAATTGGCGGTGAAGAGGAAGAGAGCGTCCTCCAGGAGGGCGAGAGTCGCTTCTTCAAGCTCACCCAGGTCGACCAGCAGTACAAGGACTACGACCGTGATGCCGAGGTGTTCGACAACGAGATCACCCTCGAGGAGATCTGCGAGCAGTTCCGCAATTTCGCTTGCTCCCGCATGGGTCTGTTCTATGAGATCCGCGTAATCCGTCTGTTCCTCGCGGCATTCTCCTCCACCCGTCTGATCATCCTTCAGGGTATTTCGGGTACAGGTAAAACCTCTCTGCCTTACGCATGGGGTAAGTTCCTCGAGAACGATACCCACATCGCGTCGGTTCAGCCCTCCTGGCGTGACCGAAGCGAGCTCTATGGTTACTTCAACGAGTTTACCAAGCGCTTCTCGGAAACCGAAACGCTCAAGCGTATGTACGAGGCTACGTACACCGATAAGATCTACCTGACCATCCTCGACGAGATGAACATCGCCCGCGTGGAGTACTACTTTGCGGAGATGCTCTCCATTCTTGAAATGCCCTCCCGCGACGAGTGGGTGGTTGACCTCGTTCCCAGCGGATGGCCGAATGACCCCAAGCACGTGATCAACGGTCGATTCAGACTTCCCGAGAATATGTGGTACGTCGGTACGGCAAACAACGATGACTCTACTTTTGCCATTTCGGATAAGGTATATGACCGTGCGATTCCGATCAACATCAATACCAAGGGCGTGAAGTTCGACGCACCCTATACCGAGAATCTGCACATTTCCTATAAGCATATTGAGGATATGTTCAATACGGCCAAGGAAGAGCATAAGGTCAGCGAGGAGTCCATTGAGAAGATCGCCAAGCTGGACGATTACGTCATTGAGCACTTCCGCCTGGCATTCGGTAACCGTATCGTTAAGCAGCTTCGCGACTTCGTTCCCGCCTACGTTGCGTGCGGCGGCACCGAGGTTGACGGCCTGGATTACGTCCTGACCAATAAGATCTTCCGCAAGTTTGAGGCTCTCAACCTTGCATTCATCCGTGACGAGATCGATGGCCTGATCGCCTACCTGTCCGAGCTGTTCGGAGAGGAGAATATGCAGGAGGCCAAGGCATACCTGCTCAGACTCAAGAAGCTCGTCTGATTCACCTAAAAACATTAGTAGGAGTAAGTCAAAATGTCAAATGCAGAAATCAGTAAAATTGAAGATATTTACGGTCGTTTTGCTTGCGACTTTTTGACCGAGCTCCGATCGGATGAGTTTTACGGCTATTTTTTGAACGCCGTAAAGAGCGGAGATCGCAGCGTTCTGCTTCATGAGCGATTCATCGATCGTGATATTGACGTGCGCTGGATTGAGATGATTGAGAATACCATCATTCCTCTCGATACCATCATCCGTACCCCTCAGCGATTCATCAAAAACGAGGAGGAGGTCGTTCCCATCGAGATGGTGCGGAACGTTACCACCGAGTCCATCCGCCACCTGGCTCAGCATACCAACCTGATTGCCCGTGTGGAGGATGACGAGGTAACTCCCGAGCGTATGCTCAACATCCTCAAAGAGGAGAGCTTTGAAACCTACGAAAACCGCTTCCTTTACACCCTGCTCCAAAAGCTGGAGTACTTCCTCGACAAGCGTCTTCAGGCGCTGGTTTCCTCCAAAAAGTCACAGGATGTGTTTGAGCTGAAGCTGGACGGTACCTGCGAGGCGGGCCGCGATAAGATCGCGTACAACGTCGAGTTCTCCTACATGACCCCCCACGTGGAGCTTACCAAGGAGGATCTGAAGTACAACGTCGATACCTCGCGCATGACCAACATGCAGCGTATCGAGCGAATCCGTAAGATTCTTTACGATTTTAAGAGCTCTGCCCTTATCAAATCTCTTCACGGCTGTGCGCTTGTCCGTCCCCCTCTGAACATGACCAACGTGCTGACCAAGAACCAGAACTTCCGTAAGGCTGTAGACCTGTGGATGTTCATTGAGCAGTATGACGAGGCGGGCTACAGCGTGACCAGCGTTGAGCGTGATACCGTTCCCACCGATGCCTACATGGAGGAAATTTTCTCCCTCGTGGCATTACAGTACATTATTATGAAGCGCAATTCGGGCAACCCCGAGGAGTATGTGGATTACTCCGAGCGCAAAACCGAGATCCTTCCCAATCTTATAAAGAAAGAAATCGACAAGCTTTTGGACAACTACGACTTGGAGATCGATGAGATCAAGCGAATTTTTGTGGATCGCGTCGAGAAGAAGCGTCGTAAGAAGTTCGCTCAGTTCGCCAAGATCCGTGACGTGATCACCCGTGTGACCGCGCTTGAGGCAGAAACCCTGCAGAGAGCGGCAGAGAGCCGCAAGCCTCGCGCAGAGCGTCTGGCCAAGGAGATGGAACGCCGCGAAAAAGAAAAGCAGCGCTTGATCGAGCTTGAGAGAAAGCGCCGCGAGGCCGAGGAGCGGGAGCGTCTGCGCCGTGAGGCAGAAGAACAGGAACGTTTGCGTCTTGAGGCCGAGGAGCAGGAGCGTTTGCGTCTTGAGGCCGAGGAGCAGGAGCGTTTGCGTCTTGAAGCCGAGGAGCAGGAGCGTTTGCGTCTTGAAGCCGAGGAGCGGGAGCGTTTGCGTCTTGAAGCCGAGGAGCAGGAGCGTTTGCGTCTTGAAGCCGAGGAGCAGGAACGTCTACGTCTTGAAGCCGAGAAGCAGGAAAGATTGCGCCGTGAAGCCGAAGAGTGGGAGAGCATGCGTCTTGCGGCCGAGGAGCTGGAACGTCAGCGTCTTGCAGAAGAAGAGCTGGAACGTCAGCAGCTTGAGGCCGAGATACAGGAGCAGGAGCGCTTGAAGCAGGAGGCCAAGGCCGCCCGCCTCGCCAAGAGAGAGGCTCGTAGAAACGCCTTCAAGAATTTCTTTGCCCGTAAGAAGACGAAGGCGGTAGAGCCCGCTCCCGCGGATGCACCCGAGGATACGCCCGCGGATACGCCCGCGGGCGAGCAAAAGGTTCTCAGCTCGGCTGAGATGTTCGGCGCGTCTACCACCCCGTTGGCTCAGCCTAAGAAGACGACCAAGAAGAAGAAGAAGAAGTCCAAGGGCTCGAACAATAGCAAGAAACGAAAGAGCAACGGCAAGACCAATCAGCGTAAGAGCCGCCGCCGTGCTCGCAGAAAGTAATGGGAGATACAAGTGAATAAACGAAAGATAAAGATCGGCAAAAGCCTGATTTTTAAGGGAATGTTCGTCGTTTCTCTCCTCATCCTTATGGTTTCCATTTCCTACTCGTGGTTTGTTGAAAGCAATAAGGCCACGACGTCGGGTGTCGGAATGAACGTTGCCGAGAACAGTAACCTTCTCATTCAGGGAGATAGCGGTGAGTGGCAGAAAAACCTGCACTTCGTCATCCCCGAAGGCTTTACGTTTCCCTCGGTTACGGGCAACGGCACGCAAATGTACAGGGCCGTGTTCAAGGAGGCGAAGCGCGAGGAGGAAAATGGTTACGCATCCTATGTTCCCGTGTTTTCACACTACGAACGCCTCAATAACGAGGATGCCGCAAACTCGGTGATCGTCTGTCGCTTTTCCATGCAAGTGGAGGAGGATTACGTGCTGTGTCTTTCCCCCGATTCCGTAATCGCACCTAGTGTGAAGAATCCCACGCTGGCGGGTACGCACATCAAGGACGGATATATGTATGCAGCCCTCCGAGTCGCGTTCATGGAAAAGATCGACGGCGAGTACCGGACCAGGATGATCTGGATTCCCAATGTAACCACCGAGCTTAAGCAGACCGCCGACGGATCGTATATGGTGGATCCTGACGGTTCGCCCGAGAGCGCAAAGTTCGTGGATGCGAAGGGAAGAGAGTACGTCATTAACGAAAAATGCACACCCGATGGTGTGTACGATCGTCCCGAGGACGGCATTCGATACGTTTGGGGGGCGATCCCCGAGAACGTCTCGCTTGGCGAACTGATCGGAAATGAAAAAAGCGATTATCAGGTCGTCATCTGGCTGGACGGCAATGACCGTGAGTGCAATGACGTAGCCATTCAGGAAAAGTTCAACATTAATATCACCTTTGAGGCCGTTGACAAGCAACAGCCGACCGAATAATGGGTAAGTAAGAGCTATGCGAAAGGAATTTATACGAATATGAAAGAAAGAACACGCAAATATGTCAGATTATCGTTGATCCTATACGTAGCTCTTTTGTCTGCGGCTGTGATCGCAACGGCGGCATGGTTTATCACCAGCCGAACCGCCTCTATCAAAACGTCCGAGGATATGGTCATTACTGCGGGACAGCAGTTGGAGATTTCCATGACCGACAGTTCGGCCGGCTGGGGATCTACCGTTGGCGTACCCGTACCCGAGATGGCGATTCCCGACATTACGGGCAACGGTGTGAACTTCTATTTCCCGACCACGCTGGATTCCAACGATATGCCCATTATGAGTGACGCATCTACGTTTATGGATGTATCCGATAACCCCGATGGCGAATATTACATCGAATATAAGGTGAGCTTCAGAACCGCCGCGCAAACCAAGGTGTATCTTTCCAATCAGTCCTCCATTATTCCCAAGGATCTGGATTCTGCCGATGATCTGACGGGAACCGTCAGCAAGGATATCCTGGCCGGCGCGGTGCGCGTGGCTTTCCTTGAGGAAGTGAACGAGGGCGAATACGTAACCCGCGCGATCTGGATTCCCAATGACGGCTATCAGATAAGCAAAACGGGCGATGGATATACCTTTGTTAAGGATGGCCATCGCGAGGATAGCTACGGCTATCTTTCGGTTGGTAACGATCAAGTGACCTCCCATGCGTGGGGAACCGATGATTTCAGAACAGGCAAGGTGATCGTTGGAACTACCGCGCTGGCATCCTCTGCCAAGACGGATGAAGACGGTAACCAAATTTCCGCTATGACCAATGGCGGCGCACCTCTGCTCACGTTTGACGGTGGTACAGAGAAGACCGAAAAGACGTTGGTTATTCGTATCTGGCTGGAGGGAACCGACCGCGAGGCGGTAACCGATCTCGTTGGTGGACAGTTCTCCTACAAGCTTGATTTCATTTCCATCAGTAAAACGGATGGCGACAACACTTTGGGTGCTGTGACGTGGTCTGAAACAGAAAATAAGTTGAATGGTGTTGAGGGTAAGAACGTGCTTTACAGCTTCAATGCCATTGATTGGATGCCTTACAGCAATCAAATCGAGGGCTCTGACGGCTACGATGTCATCTACGTCCGTGAGAAAGAAACGGCCACCAAGATCTGCGGCGCTGTCAATGCGATCCCCCGTTCGTCGGCCGCTCAATGATTTATAGGGAGTACAGAATGGCAAATAGTAAAACCAAACGCCAAAAATGGTTGAGGATCGCGCGTCCCACAATCATGGCCCTTGTGCTTGTTACGGTGTTGACCTACGTCAGCTATTCGTGGATCAGACGTGAATGGACACCGAACATCTCGCAAGAGGGTATCAAGATCGTTGCGGGTGACTCGCTGACCTTCATATTCGAGGACGAAAACGGCAGTAATATTGAGATCGACTCGCAGGGTAAAACTGTCAACGAGTTGCTGGGTATGACCGATTTTACTCTGAAATCCGTATCCAACTTCTCGGGAGAGAGCAACGATTTCTTCCGCCTGCAGTATAGCACGAAGGGCGAGAAATACGCGTTGTTCGATCATATTTCACGTATCGAGGATGCCGGAATGTTCGTAGACGATGACGTTGCCTACCGCGAGATGGGCAAGGCAAACGGCTACATTGAAATGAAGTTTACGGTACAAGTGCCTGAAGCGGCCAGCGATTCCGTGATAAAGGGTATCTTTCTTCACGAGGATTCCAGTCTTGCCAACGGCGAGAATACCAATTTGGATGCACTCGGAGGTGTCAATCCTGTCTTGGCTCTCCGTATGTCCGTTACCGTTCACGAATACTACCCCGAGGGCTATACCGCGCGGGATAAGACCGTGATTTTTGCTGCGGATGAGCGCCAAGGTGTCCTTCATACAGCCGTGACCAACGAGCTGATGCAGGGTGATAAGTACCTTGCAGATGGTGGTACGATGAACGTATGGGTCGACGGCGTTCCGACAGACGAAAAAAACTATGAGCTCGTCAAGACGGGCGATAACCTCCTCAAGCTTTCGGAGAGAATGCCCGATTCGAAAACGCCTTTGTTTACGATGAAGGGCGGAGAATCCAAGCAGATCACGGTTCGTATCTGGCTTGAGGGAGAAGATCCCGATTGCTTGAACGCGATTTCCGGTCAGGAAATTGATCTGATGCTCAAGTTCTGCGCCAGAACCGTAGAGACCGCCTCGGCGGATGCAACTCCGTAAGTTATTGATCAACAATTAAAACCAACAGAAAGGAAGGGAAGTGCCATGAGAAAAAAATTGATGTTGGCCGCTTACTGTATTCTCTTGTGCATAACTGTTACTTTCAGTTGGTTATTTGACATCGTACCGAACCACGTAAGAGAGGTTGTAATCGACTATGAAAAGAACGGCCTCTTTATTGTAAACGCCAACATGAAGGCTGAGCTGTATATGCAGGAGCTTGAGGGCGGCGAGCCTGTTGCGGTTACCGATTCTTTCACGTTTGATGCCAGCCGCTTGATTCCCAACGCAGTCATTCCGTTTTACTTGAATATCACCAATACCAGTGCAGCCAACACCTCGTTTATGGTCACCGTCATTCTGCACGTGGAGGACCCCTCTCTGCTGGATGTGCTGTTTATGGACGTTGTTGTGGCATCGGATGATGCCAACACGGGTAAGCACGTGTATAAGAAGCTCAGCGAGGCGGAGCGCATTGGCGGCAGCGACTCCAAGGAATTTTCCCTGACGCTGTATTCCGCACAGAACAAGCTCTTCGTTAAAGGTAATTCCACGATAAAGCTGGATAGTTATTTGTATTTTGACCGTAACGCTGATTCGACCTATCAAGGTAAATCACTCGAGATCGTATCGTTTAGATTGGAACAGTAATGAGCATAAGAAAAGTTTTCGGTAAGATCGGAAGCGTTCTGTCCACTGCATTCATCGTTCTGGAAATCGTGATCATTCTGTTCGTGGTGGCAACCAAGATGATGGGAGGCACTCCCGCGCTCTTTGGATACCATATGTACGTGGTGGTCACACCCAGTATGGAGCCAGAGATTCGCGTAGGCGACGTGTTGATTTCCAAAGAATATAACGGCGAAACTCTCGATGAGGGTGACGTGATTACCTACTTTGGCCGTCAAGGCGAGCTGGCAGGTAAAATGATCACCCACGAGATCATTGACATCCAAGGCGAGGGTAAGGAAGAACGCATCATCGCCAAGGGACTGGCCAATGCCGAACCGGATCCCCCCATTACCCGCGATGACATTGCATCGGTGATGGTATATAAAACCGTTTTGATCGGACTTATATACGCGGTCATCAGCTCTGCGTGGGGCTTTTGGCTGCTGGTTGTTGCACCGCTGGTTGCTATGATCGTTGCCGAAATTGTTACACTGATCCGAGAAATCAAGAAGGAAGGAGAAAAAACAGATGAAAATGAGCAAGATGAACCGTAAAACAGTAGCCATCATTTCTTTGGCGCTGGTATTTGTCATCACTGTAACGGCTATTTCCTTTGCTTGGTTTCAAAATTACGTAGACGTAAAGGGTACGACCGTGAAAACGGGCCGTATGCTGTATAATTTCTATATTTGCGCGAAGGACAGTGAGGGTAACCTTACCTTCATCACGCCCGAAGGGGCTGACACCGAGGAGCTCACGGCCACCTACGTGAGCGACAGCTCCAAGGTGCAGGACTCGGTTTCGGTTACCTCCGAGAAGATCGAGATCGCCCCCGATAAGCCCTCCGAGTTTTTCTTTATCATTGAAAAACTGGATGGCTCTATTGATTTTGACGTCTCCATCGCTTTTGATAACGATGGCTTTGATCCTGCCGTGTATGACTACGTGGGTAGCTACCAATACGGTATGTACGACGACTCCAATGCGCTTTGCACGGAGAATGATATTGCCAATTATCTCAGTGGTGCCGTTGTTGGTGAAGGCCAAAATGCGGAGTTGACCAGCTTCGGCAACATCTGGGACGATCTGCAAAAGGGAAGTGTGAATACCCAAAAGCGATTTGCATGTATCCGCATGCATCTGGATATGCCCCAGAACACGACTCCTCAGGCGGCAGGACAGACAATCCCGCTCCGCGTTAATCTGTGTACGGCACAGACGGGTGCTCTGCCCGGTGAGGAAGGACGAAATCAGGTTCGCGTAGAAACCGTGGATCAGCTCGTTGACTTCATGAACGACTACAAGCCCGGCGATGAGATCATTATTACCAAGTCTATTAATTATACGGGCGACCTGCTCTTCACGCGTCCTTGTACCATCACCGTGATGCAATCCACCTTGACTGTGTATGGTAATGTCCTCCTTTCCTACATTTATGACGATGCCTATAAGGTGAATACGTCGGCGAACGGACACATTCAGGTACTCAAGAACAACGGCGTTGCCGGTAATTTTGAAGTGGATGTTCCCAACTGCTCGCTGGAGCTTGAGGGACTGAACAATATTGCGAACGGTAAGGCAGACTTGTATGTTGAAGGTAATTTGACGATCAGCGCCTCGCGTGACGAGGGTGTCCGCTTCAATGCATTCCGTGTTTGTGACATAGAAAGCATCGGCGGTCTCTCTTATAAGGACACGCTCAAGCCCATGACTGTCAACGGCGCGACGCGCATCTATACCACGCACCGCACCGAGTTGGGTAAGATCACGACCACCGCAAGCTGCCGTAAGATCACCATCGTCAATAACGGCTTCATCGACGGGCTGGATCTGCGCGAAATGAAGCGTGACGGTACGCTGCTTGCCAGCGCCGCAATCGACTTCGATAACTACGGTAATCTCCGCGATCCCTTGATCCTTCTGCCGAGCTGGGCCAAGAAGTTTGACGATACCGATACCCAGAGCTATCAGGATAATACCCGTATTATCGCCAACGTTGGCTCGGGCTTTATGCAGGCTGTCAGCGATGGTCAGTCGGTCAGCGATACCAGTCCCAGTGCCTACTTCTTCTCCAATGGTAGCGGCGGCTCCGACGGTATCCGTGACGATATCATTTATATCCGCAGAACCGATTTCGTTGAGCTGGTGACCGACGGAGATCTCACCAAGATCATCGTCCATTACGAAGCCCCCAACGAGTACACCCGTCCCGGAGGCGCTCCTGCTGAATTTGCTTCTTCCCTTGGCTCCATTATCGACTTTTACAGTTCGGTTGGCAAGATTGCTGATAAAACCCAAATTGTGGACATGACGGTCATCTGTTACGGCGATAAGGTGCTGACCGAAGCCGATTACGATTACATCCGTTCCATGACGGCCATGACCACGATGGATCTTTCGGGTTGTGTCTCGGAGGGAAGAGAAACCCCCAAGGGCGCTTTCCAAAACATGAAGAAGCTCACTCACGTGGATATGCCCGCGAGCGATACCGTTTGGAATCCCTATATCTTTGACGGAACGAGCGTCGAGGAGATCTGGTTCACAGCGGCTCTTCAGACCCTGAAAAATCCCGTGGACGCGAAGGGAAAGGTAACGAGCCAGCAGGTTTTGAAGGGCGTTAAGTATGTCCACACGGGTATCAACGTGCCGGACGGTATGTACGCCAACATCAACTCCTCGATCTATTTCTTCACGCCCGAAGAGTATGTATTCGAGGCCTATCGCAATCTGGTCCTCGTGCAGTCTACCGGTTTGCCCGCGCTTGGCTTTGCCCGCCATATATTCATGGAGGCGGAACGCCACGGCGATTACTTCCTGCGACTGTTCGATGACGGTACGTGCGAAGTCGCAACCTATGACGGCGACCAGTTTATTTTGGGATCCGAGCAAGCATCCGAGTTTCAATTCAACTTCGATACGATCTACGTAAACGGAACGGTTTATACCATTCGTTCCTATGATTCGTATGCATTCTATAACCAGTTGATCGACGAAGTCGATCTCCAAATTGTTTTTGGCGCAAAGCTGGAATACATCGGAGAGTATGCATTTGCGGCTAACACCTTCCAGACAAAGGGTATCTCCCGCGTTGAGTTCCTTGGTAAGACGCTCTTGGATGATCACGCTTTCTATGATTGCAATCATCTGACGTCGGTCGTTGGTGAAAACGTGACGACCTTTGAGGGTGGCTATCATTTTGCCAACGCCCCGCTGCTCACGTACGTGTATCTGCCTCGTCTTTCCTTCGTCGATGGCGGCGCCTCGTTCGATGCATGCTCGTCGCTTCAGGAAATGCATATCGGTGTCATTGAAAGAACGACGGAAAACGAAAACTTCTATACGCCCAGCGATACGTATTTCTTCACGAAGTTCTTTGTACACACCGAGTTTGCCTCGGCTGCCGCATTGAATTACCCGAAGGCTCTGGCTGCAAATGATCGAATCCTGTTTGTTCCCAGTCCGTACGATACTCTGTACGACGATTATAACGGTCTGACCTCTATGGGCAATCACAGGCTTGACGAGCTTAAGCTGGCTAAGCAAAACGGCGATACGGCTTCCAAGTCGGATGAAGTGGCCTATTACTACTGCCTGAACGATGACGGACAAAGCGCAACGCTCGTAGCGTGCGTGCTTTCTTCCATCAATGAGGGAGGAAACGATCATACCACGATCGCGCAGTTTAAGGATGGCAGCAACGTCTATACGGTAACGGATATTGGCTCTGCGGCGTACCTGTTTACCTCCTTCCAGGGAGTTGATACGCTGTCTGTCAGCGATGCGGTTACCGGTCTTGGCCGCTATTCCTTCAGCGCGTGCAAGACGAAATTCAGCAAGTACTGCGTCACGTTTGATTTGAACAACGTCGTCCGTACGGGTGATCATGCTCTGGAATACGTGAGCATGGTCAAGCTGGTTGGCACGAAGCTGGAGGAGATCGGCGCTGATGCGATCCATCATAATACCGAAATGAGAATCGCGTACCTGCCCGTTTTGACGACGGCAGCCGTCGGTACAAACGCAGTGTTCGCGGAAAATTCCGAGCTGAGATATACCTATCTCGGTGCCCCTGATTCGATCACCTACGATTCGAAAAACTCGCTGAATAAGCAGTATATTCGTTTCTATGACACGGTCAACATTCAGGTAACCAAGGATAATTCCATTCCGAGAACCAATGTTTCGACTCTGGTCAACACATATTGCGTAACCCTGTTCAACAACAGAACAACGCTTGCTGCAAAATCTGTTGAGTTTGGCGGAGCGAATTTCTCGAACGTTGTATTCTCCGACTGGTACGTTCTCAGAGGAGCAGTGGATAGCGTTGACTACACCATCGAACTCCCCGGTTACGTGTATCTGAAGGACGATACGTTTGAGGACGGTCTCAAGCTGTTCGCGGTTTCTCCCGACCTGGCGGTGGATTCCAATACCGCGAGCTACGTTACACCGAACGAACTCTATCCTACCGGTAACACGCATGAGAACCTGTGGGGCTTTGGTGCGGGACTCACCGGCTATGATGTTGCGCCTACGGCCGCATCGTCGACAGCCGCATACCGTGTCATCCGAATCGGTAACTATGCGTACAGTACGGTCAAGTTGAGCGCTCAGCACATCGCTGTTGGTTCTCACGTGACGGTGCTGGAAAAGAATGCATTCCGTTTCATGACCACGACCACTACGGCAGCGGGTGTTATTCAAGGCGCCTCCTTGGATCTCGCCAACGTTGTTGAGGCGGGTGAGTATGCCGTAAACCAGGCGAAGGTCACTTCGCTGACGGCGCCTCGTTTGACCACTATTAATCAGGGAACCTTTGCGGGTTGTGCGAATGTAACGTCGCTTCATTTCCCGGCACTTGTGAACGTTCTGAATAAGGAAGCATTCAGCGGATGCTCGCTTTTGCGTGAGATCACGTTTGGTTCGGGAATCAAGACCTTCTACCAGGAAATGTTTACAAACTGCTCAAAATTGGAAACGATCAACATCCTGAATGCTACTCAGGTTGTGACCGTCAATCCGAGCTTGACGAGTAAGTTGAACCCGCCTTCCACCGTTAAGATCCGCGTTCCTGCCGCGATTCTGAATGCCTACAAGACCAAGTATACCTCCACCTTCGGTGGTGTAGCGCTTAAGAACTTTGAAGCATTCGAGAACGCCTACACCGACGCAAACAACACCATCTTCTACTGGCAAGAGGTAAGCGGCTCGGCCTACGTGACCGCAATCGGAGGCACCCTGCCCACGGGTACGGTGACTCTGCCCGCTAACGTGATCAAGGATGGCACGAGCTACACCGTGATCGCAGTTGGCCCTCTGGCTATGCAGGCGCTCACGGGTGCGACCAAGATCGTCCTGCCCACAGGCATGACAGCTCTGGGCTTTACCGCAGCTGACGTTCCTGCAACCGTTACGGCGCTGGAGATTGCGGCAGGGAACACCGCGTTCAAGACCGTGGACGGTATCCTCTACGATAAGGATCAAACCGTGATTCTCGTGTATCCCAAGGGACACACGGCTACGTCGTTCACCCTGCCCTCGACCGTGACCTCCATCGCATCCAATGCGTTCTACGGCGCGCAGCGACTCGAGACGCTCACCATTCCTCGCTCGGTCAAGATTGCAGATCGCGCGTTCGCATCCACCGTGCATCTCAAAACCATCAACTTCCAGAGCGCGACCGCATCCGACTTCATCGGTGTTGACATCTTTGCAAATGTCAATGATGCTCTCAAGCTCTACGTGCCCGTCGGTTGCCTGATCGACTATAAGGCACACGCATGGTTCGATTATACCATGCAGGATCGGTTTGTCGAAGGTGATTGGGAGGGAACTATTGACCCCTCCCTTGGCGGGGGCGCAGAGGTAGGTGAGTATGCAGGAATGGACTTCGTTACACTCTCTGATGGTACGTATGCCGTGAGGGCAAGCGCCAATGCTCAGGATGTAACCTTTGTTAACATCCCTCAAACGTACAACGGTAAGGCCGTTACACAGATTTTGGCAGAAGGCTTTAAGGATTTGCCTAATCTTCAGCAAGTTACTCTGCCTGAAGGTCTGTTGACGATCAATGATAATGCATTTTACGGTTGTTATTCGTTGCAAAACGTCACCTTGCCGTCCACGCTGACAAGCATTGGTCGATATGCTTTTTACGGTTGCACGGCAATTAGTGAAGTGACAATCCCTGCGGCTGTCAACTTTATTGGTGAGTATGCATTTTACGACACATCGTTGACAAGTGCTGTGTTTGAAAATACTACGGGATGGAGCATTGAAGATAGCAGTAAGGCATATGAAGGAACAAGTTACAGTTCAGCTGTGCTCAAAGAGTATTTGAAAGAAAATTTGTCTTTCAAATCCTCCTGGTTTTACATTGAAGATGAAGATTACCCGTCAACGCTAGTATTCATGTATGATAGTAAAGTAATATCCTCCTCTGATACGGAGATGAATGCGACAGCCTTGACACAAAAAATGACTATTGTGCTTAGTGAATCTTATGGCATGAGCTTCTATTACCACGAGCTTTATGCCAGTTATTACAAAACCAACTGGATTCGATCTGAATAAGCCTTGATTGTGCATTGAATGAAAGTCAAATACTCACATTCATGTAGAAGCGCACAGAACCGCTTTACTTTGAGGCGAAACTCGGTGAGGTGGCAAACAAAATTTCCATAATGTAACCCCAACGGGAGCGGCACGCCGCTCCCGTTTTTCTGGTTTTTTATCTTGTTGACTTTATTCTCCGAATGTGTTATAATACGTATAATGGCGAAAAGAAGGGAGTTGAATCTGCTATGCACGCTGATACGCTTTCCCGTTTCGTTCGTCGGCTATCCCACAATGTCCGCGATCTTTTGTTCCCGCCACACTGCGTCGGTTGCGATGAATTGCTCCCTCCGTTTGACGCGTCCGAGCCCATCTTTTGCCCTCTGTGTCGCACCTCGTGGGAGATGGGAAGGGGAGAGTGGCTGCGAAACGGTCACCGCGATCCCGCCCATGTCAATCTCGTTGCCTACCATACGGGCCGAGCGGATGGCGTGCCCGAAAAGCTGATCTACCACCTCAAGCACCGCGATGAGGCGCGCGTGTTTGCCGCCGTGGCAGGCCTTTTGGCTCCCGGCGTCATGGAGGCGTGCGGCGAGCTGTGTTCGGTCTTCCCCTGCGGTAAAACGCCCGCCATCCTCGTGAGTTATCCGCCGCGTCGTCGACGTGCCATCAGCAAGGACGGCTTTGATCAAGCCGAGCGGATCAGCCGTGCGCTTTCGCGCCGATGCGGCTACCGTCACGTCAAGCTTCTATCGCGCACCCATGCCCGTGTGTTCGAGCAGAAACGGTTGGGGCAGGAAGACCGCCTAGAGAATGCCGCCCGTGCCTACCGACTGAAGAAGGGCGCTGAAAAGCGCGTCCGTGGGTGTATCGTTGTGCTGGTTGATGACCTTGTAACAACGGGCTCCACCTTGCAGATCTGCGCCGATCTTTTGCACAGCGCAGGGGCGGTCGCCGTGATCTATGCCTCGGTCGCGCATACCGTTACCCACAAAACCCCAAGCTCGCAATCATAAAATCATGATAAAAAGGAAGTGATCTTTTATGTCACAACAGAATACGTATTCCGCAAAAGATCCCCGCACTCTGGCTTTTTGCAACCTCTACGGCGTGCTGGGAGCCATCCCCGCACTGCTGGATATGGATGAGGAAGCCCGCGCCATTGTGGAAGGGAAGAAGATCAGTATCGGCTTTGCCGTTCAGGACGGCCCCCACGGAACGCTGTGCTTTGACAACGGAAAGGCGCGCATGAGATCGGGCACCGCCGGCTGCTCCATCAAACTCTATTTTCCGTCCTGCGAGAAATTCAACGCCATGATCGACGGCAAGGCAAGCCCCCTGCCTGTCAGCGGCTTCTGGCATATTAGATTTCTGCTGGGCGCGTTCACCAAGCTGACCGACATCCTGTCCGCCTACCTCCGCCCCACCGAGGATAAGCTGGAAGACCCCGTTTTCTTTGAAAAATCTACCAAGCTGATGCTCTACGTCATCGGTCGCTCCATCGTGCAGATCGGCAATCAGGATCCCGTAGGACAGTTTTCGGCATCCAACATTGTGGACGGCAAGATTCGCTTGGCCATCGGGAAAGACCTTGCGGTCGCCATCCATGCGAAGAATCACAAGCTGTTCTTCAACGCCACTCCGAGCGATGACGGCGTGATGTCCGAGATGCGGTTTGCCGATCTCGCCACTGCCCGCGATCTCTTTGACGGCAGACTCAATGCCGTGGCGGCTGTGGGACTCGGCAAGGTGCGTATCGGCGGTATGATCTCCCAGATCGACAACGTCAACCGCATTCTTGACCGCGTATCCCTCTACCTCGCGTAAAAATGTAAGAACGCAGGAAAGGAAGAACGATTATGCATAAAATCAATACATACGAGAAAAGCCGTGAGGCGTTTGAGCGCGCCGCGCGCGTCATCCCCTCGGGTATCTACGGCCACCAAGGTCCCGCCGAGGGCTGTTACGTCCCCGTTGAGGCGTTCCCCCTGTTTTCCTCCCGTGCCGAGGGTACCTACCTCTGGGATCTGGACGGAAACCGCTTCATCGACTATATGTGTGCCTACGGCCCGAATATCCTCGGATACCACGATCCCGACGTGGATGCCGCCGCCGCGCGTCAACGCGCCATCTCGGATTGTACCACCCTCCCCAGCACCCTGATGATCGATTTCGCTGACCTGCTGGTGGACACCGTTGCCTCCGCCGATTGGGCGTTTTTTGCCAAGAACGGTAACGACGTGACCACCTTGGCGATCATGACGGCACGTGCCTACACCCACCGCAAGAAGATCGTGTTCTTCAAGGGCTACTACCACGGCGTCGCTCCGTGGACGCAGAAGATCGACTACGCGGGCGTGATCGAGGAAGACGTCATGCACAACCTCTACGTCGAGTGGAACAATTTTGAACAACTGGAAGAAGTGTTCCAAACCTACAAGGGACAGATCGCCGCTGTCATCGCCCAGCCCTATATGCACGGTAATTTCATGGATAATGAAATGCCAGCCGAGGGCTTTTGGCAGAAGGTGCGCAACCTCTGCACCGATACCGACACCGTGCTGATCGTGGATGACGTCCGCGCGGGCTTCCGTCTGGATCTCGCAGGCTCGGATCACTATTTCGGCTTTGAAGCAGACCTCATTTGCTTCTGCAAGGCACTCGCTAACGGCTACAACGTCAGCGCGCTGTGCGGCAAGCAGTTCCTCAAGAACACCGTGTCCTCCATGTCCTATACGGGCTCGTATTGGCTTTCGGCCGTACCCTTTGCGGCAGGCATCGCTTGTATCGAGAAGATGAAGCGCATCGACGCGCCCAAGCTGCTCATGGAGAAGGGAAGAAA
>CAJGEA010000003.1 GCA_904502015.1 uncultured Clostridia bacterium
CAGGTCGCCGTTGTAGCCCTGGTTCAGGGTAACACCAACTTCGTTTGCGGCCTCCATCTTGAACTGGTTGAGAGCCTTCTTTGCCTCGGGAACGAGTGCCTTGTTGCTTGCCATAATCGTGACTCCTCTGTTTGAAAATGCAATTTTGAAATCTATATCTATATCATCGAGAGCGTGCGACGGGCGCAAAAGTACCGACGGCCGCTGCCGTCGGTGCTTTTGTGCCAACGGATCAGCTCCTCGTATTTGCCGCGCCTTGTGTCTGCGCGTTCTCTGCTATTATTGTGAGCGGATTTTTCAGCGATATGAATGGAAAAATGTCACATTTTTATGCCATTCCGCAATTTGAAAAAGGCGCTTCAGGCGCAGTGCCGTACCGTGCAGCATCGTATACCGTAAATGCCAAAAGCAAAAATGAAAATTCAGAAGCAAACATTTTTAAAAAAACAAAGGCTCTTGAAATAAAACGAAAAATATGATATACTGCTTGTGTCAGATCAATGGGGGCACGCAACATAGATAAATTCAAAAAACGCCGTTGATAGCTTGAAGTATGCTATTCAGAAAATTCATTATAAACGGGCAGGTATAAAATGAGAGAAGATGATTTCCGTAGATTCCTAGAAGAATATCCTACAATTACGAGTTTTAAAGTGGTCGAAGATTATGTGAGTCATTGCAGAGTGATGGAATCAAAATTAACGAAGCTTGATGTGATTGCAGGAAATCGCACAGAAGAACTCGCCGCCTTGGAAAAAGCCAAGGAAAAGGGTTACGGATACTGTCGTGCGCTGGGACTCTATTTTGAGTTTGCTCGTGAGCATCCATGCGCGCATACTTCGTGTTGGGAACCTATGAGCCGATATTTTTACCGTCTGTCCGTCGACATGCCACCTGACGATTATTTTGATATTATTTCTGAAATGGAAAGCGAATACGAATGCATTTTAGGTTTCGGCAGAGATGAGTTTTTCGCCAAAGCTTGCAGAGAACGCATTGAGCGCATTCCCGTTATCCTCAGCCCGAAAATCAAAAAGAAAACCTACAAGGCAAACGAAGTTGAAATTGCCAAGCAAATTTGTGAGCTTGCTCAAAAAAAGCATGGAGATATTCATGAGCAAGAGATTCTGGCAATTTTGAAAAAGCTGAAAAGCGTTACTTCTACAATACTTGGTGAATTTATAAAAGCTGAGGAACCGTACATTATTCTGTATTATAAGGCCATAGGCGGAAAAACCTCGGAAGAAAAGATTGCGGGACTCGCCAAAACACTTGCTCACGAGTATTTGCACTATATGGAGTACAGATATTGCTTGTCAAAGGGCGTTGTTTCATCGGAAAATAAAAAGCTGAGCGAAGCAATGGCGGATTTCTTTGGTGTACTACATATATTGAAGTGTAAATATTACGCGGCTCGTGAAAAAGAAACGGTTGCGGAAGATCGATATGATGATTGGAATCGAAAATTCGGAACAAGTTGGCCCTATGCAGATGCATTACATTTTTATACTGTTGACGGCATTGGCATGGGGTTCTCTACGGAGTATGCTGATTACGATGATTTCGGCAGTGTGGAAAAGCTGCGCGAGGTTTTTGGCAACAGTCATGATCCCGACGTGGCATATACCCTTTTATCGGAAGAATAACACAATGTATATGAGGTAGTCTGATTAAAAAGCGACTCGGAGAAATCCGGGTCGCTTTTCATATGGTTATTTTACAGAAAACGATCTTTTTTTTGAGTTCAAAAATAATTTAGGGAAAATTCCCTAAAACTATTGATGAGCAGGGAAATATATGCTATAATGTGAGCGTAATGTAAGGAATCATGCCATGTTTGTATGATTTGCAAGAGAAATATCACGTATTTTATCATGATCATGGGGGGTACTATGGATAGTAAATTAGATGCTTTGATTCAAAAATACAGCCTCGGAAAAACAATCAAGGACCGTAAGATAGCGCTTAAACTCAAATATGTAAAGGAATTATACGAGGCGTGCGGAAGCTCCGAGGAACTCCCCCTTTTGGCCGAGATCGTTGATAATTTCTGTGAGATCCTTGAGAGCGTGCAGCCTGTTGACACCGCCAAGATAGATGCCATTCCGTGGACGCCCTATGAATTCTCGTTCACCGACGAGTTTCGGTCGGACGAGGAGTTTTTCAAGGTGTTTCGGATCTATTTCAGCGACCGCCACGCCGAAAGCACGATAACGGACTACATCAACCGCATAAAAACCTTTAGAAACAAGTATGCAAGGACGTATCTGGAGAACTTTTACGGAGAAAGCTACATTTATGACTATGACAATGTGGAGGTGGGGCATATTTACGATGCCCTTGAGTATATTCTTGCCACCTTCAAGCCCAAAACCAAGACGGAACTGAATATATATTCCGCGTTGAAGAAATTAAACGAATATAAACATCACAGAGAGCAATCGTGAAAAGGAGAGGGATCATGGGGACTGTAAGACATAAGCTTTTGGGAACAGCAAAGATCATTTGCAGAGAGGGAGATCTTATTACCATCAAATATGATAAGAGTGGGGAAGAGGCTGTTATTAAATTCCCGGAAGCCTTCACCAATTCGCTTCAGCTCTTTGAAATCGATTCCGAGCTTCAGCGCGAGGTTGATGCGTTCGTCGAGGCAAGGAGAGAGGCAACGCGTGCCTTACGAGCAGAAAAAGAGGCGGAGCAAGCCGCGGCAAGTACGCATCACAGCGGCACAAGACGCACCGGCAGAACCTATACGAGGGTTCAGCTTACGGGCGATTACGAAAAAGACTTTGAGAGCTTCATGTTGAGAAACGGCTATAGCGAAAAGACCGAGAATGATACCAAGAGCACGATTTATTCTTACGTGAATGCGGTGAAATCAGTTATGAACGACGAGGGCCTTACGTGGGAGGATTTGTATCGTGGGATTTCCGTTGTCGCGTCCGACTATGACGTTGGCGGCGCAAAAGCGGATATTGGCAGCAGAGGAAACCGTACGGTTATCAATGCGCTTCGGAGATTTGAGGATTTTGTAAACCATTCAACACCGTAAAACAATCGGGATGTTTGGCGTGCTATGTCCCCAAACGAGTACATAAATAGGTGTATAATATGCTTAACACATAGTGAAAAAGGAGATCGGTCTAGCATGAAAAAAATCATCGCAATAACAGGTTCATTCAATCCCGTAACCGTTGCTCATTACAAAATTCTTTCCGACGCGGTGGAAAAATTCAACGCGGACGAGGGCATATTCATCGCGGTGGACGATAAGTATCTCGTGCGGAAGGCATTGCTGAAAACGACGCCGCCCTCGAATTTTA
The DNA here is from genome assembly GCA_904502015.1 of uncultured Clostridia bacterium. Taxonomy (GTDB): domain Bacteria; phylum Bacillota; class Clostridia; order Oscillospirales; family CAG-272; genus CAMEON01. The sequence goes on from CAJGEA010000003.1 coordinate 3,324, forward strand.
TGTTGCCCGAGACCTTGCGCGGTGACATGCTGCGTTCTCTCTCCGAGGAGAACCCCAAGCTTCGTTACTGGGGCGTGGAGCTTGGCGGCGTATATTCCAATACCTACAAAACCCTTCTGAAGCTGATGAAGGACAAACGGAAGGAATACCCCGGCGAGGAGATCCGGCTCTACTTCCTCTTTGGCGCGGACAAGCTGAGGAACATACCCCATTGGACGGATGCCGAGGCGATGTCCGCGCTTTGCGAGTATCTCGTCTACGCCCGCCATTTTGATCTGGATCGGGTAATTTCGAGTGATCCCTTCCTCGCCGCGCGCCGTGACAGAATCCATCTGCTTCAGGTCGAGAACGCGGATCTCGAGGACGTCAGCTCTACCGAGGTGCGCCGCCGCTTTTTCGCGGGTGAGGATTACGCCGACCTTATGAACGAGGGTCCGCACCGCCTGATGCAAACGCGCTCTCCCTCGGACTTCAAGCCCGTATCCGATGAGGATATCATCAAGGCCCACCTGCTGTACGACGGCCGATTCGGCGCAAACGCCGCCCGCCTGAAGGTTTTTAAGGCCAACGCCAAGCTCTTCGGTGAGTGGCCGAGCTACCTCGGTGACCGTGACGCGCACCGCGCGGCGAAGGCGTACAAGAGCGAATTTACGGTTGACGTGCCCGAGCTGCCGACCGAAACCGTGACCGACTGCGTCAACGCCGACTGCGCCGACGTGGCAAAATCCATGCTGGACGAGGGCCTGAATCCCGCGATCCTGAACCTCGCTTCCAGAGTTTCCCCCTGCGGCGGGTATCACAAGGGTACGTCCGCCCAGGAGGAGTGCCTGAGCCAGATGTCCACACTCTCTCAGTCCCTCTACGCCTTCGGAAGCCCCAAGTACAAGCACATTCGTGAGGCGGGCATCCCCCTTGTTCCCGACGTATATCCGCTGGACGTTCGCTTTGGCGGTGTCTACTCTCCGTGCGTGACCTTCTTCCGTCACAACGCCGACTCTTACTACGCGCTGCGGGATCAGACCTTTGATTGCGCCATCGTCACGGTAGCGTCGCTTTCCAACCGCGAGAAGAACAGCTTTGCGAACGATGAAAGATTCTATTTCGACGACGCGGGCTGTCTGACCGAGGAGGGCAGGGCCATCGAGGCGAACAAGATCCGTACCATCTTCCGCATCGCCCTTGAAAACGGTCACGACAGTATGGTGTTGGGCGCTTTCGGGTGCGGCGTGTTCCGTCTGCACTCCGACGAGGTCGCAGGTCTGTTCAAGAGCGTTTTGAACGAGCCTGAGTTCAAAAACCACTTTAGTAAGCTCGTTTTTGCCATCTACGAGGGTAAGCCCTCCTCCCGCCGCCGCGATCCCATCGGGCGAGATGGAAAATACGCGCCCTTCTACGAGATTTTCGGGGCGTAACGCCTCAGAAAGGAACGGTTAACGGTCATGGAAAACAAAAACATACTTCTGCTTCGCCATCACCCGATGAACGTGTATTTTACCAATTCCTTTTACACGAGCCAGACCGAGGACGATCTGGCCGCTTACGAGATTTTTGACGTCACCTCCCGCATTACGCGAAACAAGGAATTCATGGCACGGCACCCGCGCTTTGCGCGGGAGCTGTCCCCCTTTTACGCGGGCCCCGTGACGTCGGCAGACGGTGTGACGGCGCATAGCTTTGAGATCTTTTGGCAGTGCGGCAAGGTGTACCCCTGCCACGACGATAACGGCAAGCCCAACGCCGCCTATTTTGAGTGGAGAAATTACTTCTACGCCCAGACCGAGTGTACCAAGGATCTTATGCGCCACACCTGCAAGAGCATCGGATACGAGCATAAGGATGCCCGCTATTTCGCGCACTTTGATAGGGAAACAGGGGAGTATATCCCGCTCGGTTACGTGGAAGCCCGTAAAAAGGTGTATTTCCCCATGTACGCGAAATTGATCCACAACACCGAGTCGTTTCAGTACCTGAAATCCCTTGTGGACGGCGGCAAGAAGATCGCCCTCGTGGACTTCGACGCCTGCAACTACAACGAGCCCTGCGCCATGCGGAAGGAGTACGCCGCTTATGCAAGCAAATGCAAAAAGAATAAGGCGGCTCCTACCCTTACCGAAACCGATTTTTTGAGGATCACGTCGCTCCGCGCGCTGGTAAACGCACCGTTTATGAAGGTGGGGCACGGCTGTGTGATCAAGGCGCTCCTTCAGGGCGACCTTGAGATCGTGGACGGGGAGGTGGTTGACCGCGCGGGAATTTTAGTGTGAGGTATAGGGTGAAAAATTTTGTTGTATCGCATTACCGCGCGCGACAATTTTCCCTATGCTCAGTTTTACAAGGGAGCCTTTGCCTACGCGGATCAGGTTAACAATTCGCACTTGCCCTTCGTGACGGGGGTGCAGCAGCTGTCTTCTTTCCAATTAAACGCGCCTATCGTGGCGGGCAAGCCCTTTTTTGCCTTTTCCAAGCATTACTTCGATATTCTGCAGGATATCCGTAACAACGATAAGTACGAGGGTTATTTTATCAATGACAACGATATAGTCAAGACCTTGAACCTCCGCGCGTATACGAACGGAGTGGGCAATCGGATTACAAGATTGCTGTTCAATACGGCGATCCTCTTGTATGTGGATCGGTTCTGTCCAAGCGCGCCTGCCCAGACCGATCTGGAGCTACTGGATCACTTTACCATCTTAGCCTTTGTGTGGGCGTATTCCTTGCGTGCCCAATACTATAACGTTGGTTGGCTTGTTGCTCAGAATTATGTCATGGGAACCTCCGCGAAGGAGGTCCTGAATTCCTTTAATCTTTACAAACTGATCGCAGACGCCGACTCGCCTGTCTCCCTGCAGAGCGAGCTGACAGGGAAGCTTGTCCCCCTACCCGATCACCGTGTTGTTGCCAAGAAGGACAATGTAGAAGCGGTTGAGGACGGAGTCCACCAAAATTATCTGTACTTTTTCGATAAGTACAAGTTCAGGACGGTCAAAAAATGAAAGAGCATTTGCCTTTGAAAGAAGTATCGGTGCGAGATCTGTACAACGGCTCGCAGCGAAGCACCTATGAGATCCCCATCTACCAACGCAATTACGCATGGGAGAGAGACGAGATCGCCACCTTGATCCAGGACGTTTACGATGCCCTCCTTGCGAATGACACGCGCTGCGGCCGTTACTACATTGGAACATTGGTTTCCTATCACCGCGGCGAGGGTGTATATGAGATCATTGACGGACAGCAGCGCTTGACCACCATTAAGATCATTCTGACCGCGTTAGAGATCCCGACCGCGAGTCGGTTGACCTACCGAGCCAGAAGGAAATCCAATCAAACCATCCAAAGGATGCCGAATTTCGCCGAGGTGGATGAGGTGGACGAGGGCATTGAGAGGGGATATAAGTACGCGAAAAGCGCTCTCTGTGAGATCGTGAGCCAAGAAAAGCTGGATGCATTCAAGCGCTTCTTGCAGGATAACGTTCACCTGATCCATTATACGGTGCCCAAGGACATCGACCTGAATCACTATTTTGAGATCATGAACTCCCGTGGAGAGCAGTTGGAAAAGCACGAGATCGTCAAGGCGCGGATGCTGAATCGCTTGACTACGGAGGATGCCCGCTCAAGATTCCATCTTCTGTGGGAAAGCTGTAGTGAAATGAGCGTGTACGTCCAACAGAAATACAACGACACGACTGTTTTCGGGAAGAATCATTGTCATTTTGCGGTTTCCAAGTTCGATGATCTGCCATCGGACAGTACCTCGTATCAGAGAAAAACCATCCAAGAGATCATAGACGAGGGGCTGTTTGAGAATGTTGTCGCCTCCGCGGACACGGACAAGCCCGACTCCTTCCAGCCGATCATTGATTTTCCTAACTTTCTGTTGATCGTGCTGAAGCTGACGCGTATGCAGGAGGAAGGCTTTAAGCCCGCCGATTTCAACCTGGACGATAAGGAACTGCTCTGTGAATTTAGGGATGAGCTCCTAACTGAGAAATTTGTCAAGCAATTCGGATATAATTTGCTCAAAGCGAGATATCTTCTGGACAATTTCGTAGTCCATCACGCAAATGAGGATGATAATCTCGAGAGTAATCCTTGGAAGCTCCAACGCTGGCAAAAGGAGCCGGGAGGGAAGGGCTATCCTAAGAATCTGTCCGAGAACGACAGCGTTCAACAGCAACTGGTGCAGGTGCTTTCTATGTTCGAGGTGTCCTTTACGGCCCGCCAGAGAAAGAATTATCTCTTCTACTGCTTGCTGTATCTGATGGCTCGGAATCTGTCTACGGAGAATTTCGACCAAGTACTTCAGGAATATGGTAAGTTCCTGGAGTCGCTGGCTGAAAAGTATTTTAGGGATGTGTATCTGTGCAAGGATAATCTGAATCGCATCAATACGCCGCTACCCGGTAGCTTCGACAACATGGTTCTGGATGATAGCGGGGTGAATCGTGACCTTCAAAACCATGCGCCTGATTTTGTGTCCATATATGGAGACGGTACCGAGAGATCGAAGGGGATTCCCTTGTTTGTGTTCAATTATCTGGACTATAAGTTGTGGAAGTGCTACGCGACGAATCTGTACGGTCAGGACCGGAAGGCGGATGATTCTAAGCGCATAGAATTCTTCTCTGCGCTTGGATGCTCTGATTTTGGATTGAAGATCTTTCAGCAGTTTTATTTCTCCCGTACCCGCAGAAGTCTGGAGCACTTTTTTCCGCAGGCCAACGTAGGTCCCGATACCTTGAGCGAGCCTCAGATCAACTGCTTCGGTAACTATGCCATGATCGGCAGCGAGGCGAACAGTCTTGGCTCCAATTGGCAGCCGAAGGATAAGCTCGGCTATTACCTCGATAACCCTCGCAAGATCAATCCTGTCAGCGTTGCTTCCTTAAAATTCAGAGTCATGATGCAGATGTGTAGGGATAACCAAATGAATCGGGAAGCAGGTAAGGAATGGACGTTTGAGGACATCAAGTTGCATCAGGAGAAGATGTTGGCCATTTTGCTTGCAGAGTAAAACCACGTTGTTTTCCCTTCGCTTTTTTGACGCTCCTCCCCCAAACAGAAGCCGAGCCGGCCGCTCTCCTCAGAGCCTCCGACTCGGCGCTTTTGTGTAAAAAAACGTCATTTTTCAGCCCGTTTGTATGCTGCAAAAGTCATTGTGCCGTAATGATAATTCCATACTTCACTCCGTTTTATACTCCCTTTGGGCCCGACTCCTTCGCTCGTGTTTTGCGGTTTGCGCGGACTCGCCATCCGGCCACCCATGCTGCCTAACGAGCGGTCAGGTCGCCGTCGTAGCCCACGCCAAGGTGATGAAGCAAGGGCATAAAATCGCGGGGAGTTTTCGGACTCCCCGTTGTTGTTTTCTATATGCGGATCGGCCTTGCATAGTTACCCACCGTTTATCGAAGCGCGTCATACTGGCTCATGACTGGCAGGTTTATTGACGAAAAAAACTAAAAAGTCTTGTTTCTTTTCCAAAAGTCTTGACAGTTGCATTGATTTGTGGTAAAATTATCATAGGGAAAATGGGTTTACTATACCTTTTTGAAGTAGTCTAAATAGCCCTGCTATAATATATGATATAAATAGCATGACCGCGCCCCGGCGCGGCGCGCCCCCAACGCCTGCGCGAGGGAGGGGGCAAAACCCAATCGGAGGTGATTCCCGTGTATACACATTTTTTTAAGCGAGCGATTGACCTGGTGCTGTCGCTGATCGGCGCCATCGTATTGCTGCCCGTGTTCCTTATCATTTCCGTGGCGATCCTGATCGACGATCCCGGCCCGATCTTCTTCCGCCAAAAACGCGTGGGAAAAGGGAAAAAGCTGTTTTGGCTTCACAAGTTCCGCAGCATGAAGGTCAAAACCCCCGATCTGCCCACCCATCTGTTGCAGAATCCCGATCAGTACATAACGAGAGTGGGGCGGTTCCTTCGCAAAACCAGCCTTGACGAGCTTCCCCAAGTGTGGGATATCCTGTTCAATAAAATGTCCATCATCGGCCCCCGTCCCGCACTGTGGAATCAGGACGATCTGATTGCCGAGCGTGATCGCTACGGCGCGAACGATATCAAGCCCGGGCTCACGGGCTGGGCACAGATCAACGGACGCGACGAGCTGGAGATCCCCGTGAAGGCTAAGCTCGACGGCGAATACGTGGAAAGAATGAGCTTTGCGTTTGACTGCAAGTGCTTCTTCGGCACCATCAAAAGCGTGCTGACCTCCGACGGCGTCGTTGAAGGCGGTACGGGCGAGATGGAACGGCAAAAGGCACAAGACGCGCAGAGCGCCGCGCAGAGTGCGCAGGAAGCGCAGAATGTGCAAGAGCAAGAAAAGGAAACCATCGTCAAATGAAACGAGTTCTCATAACAGGCGCGAACAGCTACATAGGCACCTCGTTTGAAGCATTTTTGCATGCGTTCGGCGACGAGTACCTCGTTGATACCGTGGATATGCTGGACGGGGCATGGCGCGACACCGACTTTTCCGTCTACGACTCGGTATTTCACGTGGCGGGTATTGCGCACCAAAAGGAAACCCGCGATAACGCGGAGTCGTACTATAAGGTCAACCGCGATCTGGCCATCGAGGTTGCCGCCAAGGCCAAGGCCGACGGCGTCAGACAGTTCGTATTTCTAAGCTCTATGAGCGTATACGGACGGGACACGGGCGTGATCACCCGCGACACCGAGCCCGCCCCCGGGAGCCACTACGGCAAATCCAAATGGCAGGCCGAGCAGGAAATCGCCAAGCTTGCGGACGAGGGCTTCCGCGTTTGCGTCCTGCGCCCCCCGATGGTGTACGGAAAAGGCTGTAAGGGCAATTTCAATACCGTGTGCCGTCTGGTGGAAAAGCTCCCCATCTTCCCCTACGTGAGGAATCGGCGCAGCATGATCTACGTGGACAATCTCAGCTCCTTCGTCAAGCTGTGCATTGACAAAGAGCTTGCGGGCGTGTACTTCCCCCAGAACCGCGACTACGTGGCAACCGTGGACATGGCCCGCGGCATTGCCTCGGCTTTGAATCGTAAGTTCCGCCCCGAATATTTGACGGGGCTGGGCGTATGTATTTTGCGGTTGTTTTACCCTACGGCCAAAAAGGGCTTCGGGTCGCTCGTATACCGCGACACCGAGGAGTTCGGGTTTTCCTACGTGATCGTGGAAAACGAGCAGAGTTTTATAGACAGCGTTCTTTGAGAGGAGAAGCATTATGGTCAGTATCGTGATGCCCGCGTACAATGCGGCTAAAACCATCCGCGCCTCGGTGGAATCCATACAAGCCCAGACCGTGACGGATTGGGAGCTGGTCGTCATTGACGACGGCTCGAAGGACGATACGGCGGCCATACTTACCGAATTGGCTGCGGGTGATTCCCGTATTCGCTTTTTGCAAAACGAAAAGAACAGCGGGGCATCCTACACCCGCAACCGCGCCGTAGAGCTGGCGCAGGGCGAGTGGATCGCGTTTCTCGACAGCGACGATATGTGGAAGCCCGACAAGCTGGAAAAACAGCTCAGGCTGGCGGACGAGCATCCCGACATGGTGATCTGCTATACCGCATCCTCCTTCATCAACGATGACGGAGAGCCGTACGGCTACGTGATGCAGGCCGTGGAGAAGATGACCTACAAAATGCTCCTGAAACGGAATCTGCTATCCTGCTCCTCGGTTATGATCCGCGCATCGGTCATGAAGGGCGTCAAGATGCCGAGCGACAAGATGCACGAGGATTACTACGTGTGGCTCACCGTCGTTCGGAAGTGCGGCGTGGCGTACGGCATCAACGAGCCGTTGCTGATCTACCGCCTGTGCGCCAACTCCAAGTCCAGCAACCGCATCAAGTCTGCGAAAATGCTGTTCAATGCCTACCGCGCGGTAGGGTATAACCCGATCACATCGGCGTGGCTTACGTTCCGATACACCTTCCACAGCGTGAGCAAAAGACGGAATATATATAAATCGGTTTGAAGCAGAGGAAGAAAGATATGAATACATTGAATCAGCACCAGACGGTGCTGTTGGAACTGCTGAAGGAATTTGACAGGGTGTGCCGAAAGAACGACATCCCCTACGTGGTGTTCTGCGGAAGTGCCATCGGTATCGTCCGTCATCAGGGCTTCATTCCGTGGGATGACGATCTGGACGTGTGCCTTTTGCGCGAGGATTACGAGCGGCTCCTGAAGCTCCCTGCCTCGGAGTGGGACGAGAAGTACTTTTTACAAGCCGAGTTCTCGGAGCATTGGCCCATGAACTTCTCCAAGCTCCGCAAGAACAATACCACCTGCCTTGAGAAATATCACCCCAAGGATCCCGCGCACCATCAGGGCATCTACATCGACGTGTTCCCCTGCGATAACGCGGCGGCTACCGAAAAGAAACGCAAATGGCAGTTCTACGCATCCCGCGTGGTGGTGGCCAAGGCGCTGGGCCGCCGAGGCTACGAAACCAACAGCAAGGGCAAAAAGCTCTTTATGGCGCTTTGCAAGCTGCTCCCCATGAAGTTCTTTCATAATTGGGCGAAGGGTACGAGGCTGGAAAACAGCGAGTACGTACATACGTTCCTGGCTTGCACCTCCAAGCCGAAGAAGGGCACCTACCGCCGCGAGTGGTTTACCGAGCGGGTGGATATGGATTTTGAGGACATGAAGGCCCCCGTGTCGGCGCACTACGACGAGCTGCTGACCACCATGTACGGCGACTATATGCGCATCCCCTCGGAGGACGAGCGCCAGATCAAGGTTCACGCTATCCTCATTGATACCGAGAAGAATTACACCGAGTACGAGCACTACCGCGACGGCATGACGTGGGACGTTCACACCCGCAACATTCACTGACAGTTAGCATGAAGGCTATGAATGTAAATCGCACGCCCATCGTCGTTACCGCGGGCTCAAACTATTTGGACATTGATGCCTATGCCTGCTGTGTGGCGATGAAGGAGCTGCTGACGCTGAAAGGGGAGTGTGCCGTAGCCTGTTCGGGCGCGGTGACCAATTACAGCGTTTGCGATTCCCTCGTGGAGGAGGGACAGATTCTGACCGCTCTCCCCGAGGATATCCATTCGGAGGAGGCACGATATATCATCGTGGACGTGTCCGATCCCGATTACATCAAGGGCGCGGCTCCCCTCGGGCGCGTGTCCGAGGTGTACGATCACCACGTGGGCTTTGAGGCCTATTGGCAAGAGCGCATAGGTGAGGGCGCGCGCATTGAGTTTATCGGCGCGGCGGCCACCCTGATCTACCGCGAATGGAAAAAAGCGGGGCTTGAGCGCCAAATGACGCGCCCTACGGCGCGCCTGCTGATGGCCGCTATTCTGGACAACACCTTGGATCTGACGTCCTCCAACACCACCGAGGAGGACAGGGAAGCGTTTGCCGCGTTGTGTCGGCAAGCGGGCGAGGACGATACCTTCCGCGCCACCTACTTTTCCGAGGTGCAGAAGAACGTGGAGGCAGATCTCCAAAACGCCCTGAAAAACGATATCAAGCGCATCGGTGACCACCCCGTGTTGCCCGCTTACGTGGCGCAGCTCTGCGTCTGGGACGCTGAGGGTATGCTGGAAAAGCTCCCCTCCATCCGCGCGTGGCTGGACGGCCTCGCGGGCGGCTGGATGCTCAACCTGATTGATATCAACCGCCGATGCAGCTATTTCGTTTGCGACGGGCGGGAGTGTCAGGCAAGGCTGGGAGAGATCTTCGGCATCCGCTTTGAGGACGGCGTGGCCAAGTCGGACAAACCGTATCTCAGAAAACAAATTTTGAAAATGTGTTAAGCTCAACGCGACGGGAAGGAAATAGGGATACACCCGACGAGTCACGCGGAATTTAACGTATTTTATAAAAAGAAATCAAGAAATGGAGGTAACCGCCAATGGTAGAATTGGGATTCATTCATGGCAGATTTCAACTGTTTCACAATGATCACCTGAACTACGCCTTGCTTGCCAAAGCGCAATGCAAGAAGCTGATCGTGGGCATCACGTCCCCCGAGAACGCCACCCTGATCCGCGAGGAGATCGATCCACACCGAAGCGAAGCCGCTTCCAACCCCTTCACCTTTTACGAGAGATTCAATATGGCGAAGCTCGCCCTGCTTGAGGCAGGCATCCCGAGAGAAGATTTTGAGATCGTTCCGTATCCCATCGAGCGTCCCGAGATCCTTTACAACTACGTTCCTCTGAGCGCAACGTCATTTTTCACCATCTATGACGATTGGGGCTACGAAAAGCTCCACAGACTCGGAGAACTGGGATACGGCACCCACGTGCTGTTCGATAAGAGAGAAAAGGCCATGTGCAGCACCGAAATCAGACAGAAGATCGTCAACGGCGATGAATGGAAGGACATGGTTCCCCATGCGGTGTATGAGTACATTATCGAAAACAATCTTACCGAAAAGGTGTTGCAAGTCCTGAAGAAATAAGCCAAACTCCCACATTCAAAACGAAAATACAGAAAAAGGAGCGCGGCCCATATCTTGCATGGCCGCTAAAACGCCAATGTTTGACGTAAATTCCATTCCCATGTCCGAAAGGGTACATATCACAAAGAATTTGCTGCGATACGGTATCGCCATCGATCAGGAAACGGGAAAAATTGACTACATTCCCGGAACCAAGGTTCCCGAGGTCAGATGCCAGTCCATCCATCTGATCCGCCACGCCGAAACCGAGGCCGTGGCAAAGCACGAGTTCATGTGCGACACATCGACCAACTGCGGCTTTACCGAGAACGGTATTGAAATCACCAAAAAGCAGGCGGCCGAGTTGGATGCCTACGATTTCGACATTGCCCTCTACGGCCCCATTCCCCGCGTGGTCAATACACAGCTCATCATCATGGAGCGTCCTCAGAAGTTCGAGGCCATCAAGGTGCATAAGCTGCACGGTATCGATAACACCGGCTGGGAATACAAGTCCTTTGAGGATCTCTGCAACACCCCCCTCTTCATTGCCCGCGAGATCGAGAACAATATGTTCGCCAGAACCCCCAGCGGTACGTCGTGGGGTATGGTTATCGCCAACTGCGTGGACGTGCTGGATCTCATCAACGAGGAGTATGCAGGCAAGAAGGTGCTGCTGATCAGCCAGGGAAGCGTGCTTCGCGCGTTCCAGATCCTGCTTCGCAAGAGAAAGCATCCCTGGGATGACTTCACCGTCGAAGGTATGTACCACGTTGGTGACGACACCAACAAGAAGAAAAACTACGGTATTATCGATCGGATTTATTGATTCGCCGTAAATTCCTTCATTATTTTATGATATAGTGCTGAAAGGCTCTGTATAAAAATCTTTATAAGGAGAGCAAACCCATGAACATTAAGTTCGAAAAGGTAGTAGCCATGCTGTTGTGCTTGGTCATGTTGATCGGCGCGTTGCCCGTTGCGGTATTCGCTTCGTCGTTTGAGTATGACGTAGACGGCTCGACAGACGACTACTACAAGCTCATCTCCCAAAAGTATTGGGAGCTCGCTCCCGGTATTGAGGAAACCGAGGTCGTTTTGAATAACGCCGAGGGCTCCAAAAGACAGGTCGTTCACTCTGTCAAAGTTGACATGAACAATCCCTACACCAAGGTCATTCCCGGCTACAAGGGCATGATCCCCACCGAGGGCAATTATGGTACTGAGGCAACCTCCACTCAGGCCAAAAACGCCGAAGCGCTGGGTTACGGTAACGTAGTTGCCGCTACCAACGCTATGTTGAGCTGGTATGACAGCGCGTACTATAAGGCGAACCCTCACTTGATCGGTGAGCCCCTGTACTACAATATCCTGGATGGTTACTACTATGAGAACAGCCAGGGATCGGCTACCTTTAACAAGAATTACGCCGTTGTGGTTATCAACTACGACTATCATCCCCTGACCGGCGAAAAGCGCCCCGATGATATGCCTAAGGTGACCATGCGTGCACAGACCGACCCCCTGACCGGTTGGGAGCAGAATGCCATTTGTGTTTGGGCGTTCCTGGTCAAGCCCGATGAAAACGGTGTACCTCAGAACCAGTACGCCAAGCAGCAAAATCACACCTCCGGTCATGAGTCCCGTACCTTCGTGGGCGTAACCGCCGAGGGTGAGATCATCCTGACTGTTTCCGATGGACGTCAGGCTCCTTACTCCACCGGCTTCAATAACTTTGAGATGGCCGACTACATGATCAAGATGGGCTGTATCTATGCCGCCAACTGTGACGGCGGTGGATCCACCACCTTCGTATCGGAGCGTCCCGGTGAGGAGCTGAAGGTAAACTGCTCTCTGTCTGACGGCGGTGAGCGTCCTACCACCAACACCTTCCTGGTCATCTCCACCGCTGAGGCCAGCGGAACCTTTGAGCGTGCCACCCTGAGCACCGAGTATGACTACTACACGCCCGGCGCATCCGTGACCTTCAACGCCCTCGGAACCGACGCCGTCGGTACCAAGGTTGACGTTCCCGCTGACGTTCAGTGGGCTATCAAGGAAGAAGGTATGGGTACCATTTCCAACGGTGTGTTCCAGTCCAACGGTACGCCCGGTAAGGTCACCGCTCAAATGATCTACAACGGCAAGGTGGTTGGCGAGCGTTCCATCACGCTGGCCATGCCCGACAAGCTCACCTTCTCGCAGCCTGTTGTTACCATTCCCTACAACACGAGAGCGATGATCCCCGTAAAGGCTACCCTGAATGGCCTGTACGAGATCGGTCTGAGCTCCGACGACGTTACCATTACCTCGAGCAATGAGGCTCTCGGTGCGGTTGACGGTCTGCATTTCGTTGGCGCTCCTACTGCCCCCATTGACAACAGCAGCGCTGTCACCGTCACCTTGAATTCCGATCCTACCATTACTGCGTCCACTATCCTGAAGCTGGGTGAGGCGTCGGTGGTTATGTGGGACTTTGAGGACGGTCAGGCTGACATCGATGAGTGGAATTCCATCGTTCTCCGTAACCCCGGCGAGGCTCACCGTGATTTCTATCATGAGCTCTCCTTGGCGACCAAGGAGGACGGGCAGGTGCATGACGGTAACTACTCCATGCGTCTGGAAACCAACGGTCTTTCCTCCAAGGACGTTCACTCCAAGCAGTACGCATACGTCAGACTTGGCTTGAAGGATCAGAAGATTTCGCTTGAGAACGCACGTTCCTTGGGCTTCTGGCTCTACGTCCCCGATGACAATATCCAGTGCTGGGTACAGGGCTTCTACAAGTACGACACCAACGGTGACGGTGTGCCCGATACACTGGCGGAGGTCAACCTGATGAACTCCGAGAACGTCTACTACAACGTGGACGAGTCCGGCTGGCACTACCTGTCTATGGATCTCAGCGACTTTGAAAAGGTTGATCTGACCTATTCCGATCCCTTTGACGCCGATCCTTCCGACGGTGCTACCACCGGTGATAAGGACGAGTTCTTCCTGGTTCTGATTTTCCACAAGTCCATCAATAACATTCTGTGGCAGACCAACGGTTCTATCAACGGCCCCTTCACGTACTACATTGATAACGTTACCGTCGATTACTCCGAGATGGTGGATGACCGCGAGGCTCCGATCTTTGAGTCCGTGGTCTTCGATAACGGCGGTATCAAGACCAATGCCGGCAAGCATGACGTCATTACCACCAAGAACAACAAGCTGAATGTTGTGGCTAACGTGGCTGAGGCTACGTACAGAGTGGACGGTACAGGCACCAAGCACACGCTGTATAACTATACCGGTCTGGATGTCGATTCCGCGAAGGCATACGTTGACGGCGTTGAGGTGGCTTGCACCTATGACAATGGCAAGATCTCCATCGCTGATCTGGCCGTGGCTGACGGCTACCACCGCGTTAAGTTTGAGATCTACGACAACGCGGGCAATAAGTCCACGGTTGTCCGTATGGTCAACGTTGAGTCCGGCGTGAAAGCCTCTACTATCAAGCTGGTTCCCGCTGATCCCGCACTCGTTGAGAAGGATCGAATCGACTTCGGTTCCATCTTCTGGATGAACATGGTTGCCACCAACCTCGAAACCATCGAGGCTGTGGATATGGTGATTGACCTGAACAACGTCAACCACTGGCAGCTTGACAATATGGTGCTGGCTGACGGTTTCTCCGCAACCTATACCATTGATGATGAAACCAATACCGCAACCATTACCTTTACCCGCACCGGTACCGTTTACCGTGGCGGTGAGGCAGTTCTGGCCCAGATCCCGATCCGTATCATTTACTTCGATACCGATATGAAGATTCCCGGCTATACCGCCGAGACGGTTTGGACCAAGTACAACTTCTGGCCTCACGACCTGAAGGTGGACGTTGACATGGGTAAGATCACCTACGTTGACGGCTATGAGAGTGCTGTCCTCAATACCTTCTCCAACGAGAAGTTCCGGGTCAACACCGAAATGTATACCGACTTCCAGTCCATGGGTAGCGATCCTTACTACACCGAGCACGGTTCGACTCACGTTCATACCCCCGTGGCTCTGGCTGATAAGGCCGCCGATTGCACCGACGGTTACACCGGCAGAACCTTCTGTGAGGTTTGTAACTCGGTCGTGGATTGGGGTACCACCATTCCCGCAACCACCGAGCACAACTATGAGGTTGTTGATGGTAAGCTGACCTGTACCGTGGACGGCGAGGTGTTCAACGGCACCTTCATGGACGGCTACACCTACTACGACGGCGTTGCTGCCGTGGATGGTTGGGTAGAGGTTGACGGCGCCAAGTACTACTACAAGAACGGCGTCAAGCTGACCGGTGCGAACGTTATCGATAAGGTTGTTCATACCTTCGATGAGAATGGCGTGTATCTGCCCGACGTTGATTTCTCGGGTTACATCAACACCGACGACGGTTTGATGTACTTTACGGATAAGGTGACCTATCTGACCGGCTATAACTCCATGGGTGCCGGTGTTCCTGTGCCTACCTACTTCGATAACGAGGGTATTGCCTACGAGGGCGAGTATGTCATCGGCGGTGAGACCTGCCTCTTTGAGAAGGGCGTGTATGTTTCTTGCTCTAACGACAAGGTGCTTACCGCAGGTTGGGCCGGCGAGAGCGTATACTACGTGCTCTACAAGGACGGTCAGATGATCTTCAGCGGCAGCGGTGATATGTTCTTCTACTCCCACCGCGCAAAGGTGCCGTGGCAGGACTACAGACTGGAAGTCAAGAAGGTCTTCTACGGCAAGGATATAACCTCCACCGGCCGTTTTGTATTCACGCACGCATACAACGTCACCGAGATCGTATTTGAAGAGGGCAGTAAGCTGCAGAACGTAGAATACGAAGCGTTCTACTACAACAAGGAAGTAAAGTCCATCGTCCTGCCCGATACGGTTACCACCATTGGCTGGAGAGCCTTCGGTAACTGGCAGAAGATGCAGACCATCTACCTGCCCGACGGTGTTAAGGACATCAATACCAATGCATTCTTCAGTGCCAATACGGGAGCCTATATGCAGGTAGCCGAGGGCACTTACGCTCACACGTTTGCTACCCAGAAGGGATTTGGGGTTGAGCTTCGCGCAAGAAAGCCTCTCGTTGTTGCAAGCGGTACTTGCGGAGACAACGTCACTTGGACGCTGAACGATGAGGGCCTGCTGGCCGTTTCGGGTGTCGGAGCGCTTCCTGACTATGCTTACAGCGGCGCAAATGCTGCTCCTTGGACGAAGTACAGAAGCACCATCAAGGCCGTTGAGATTGGTAAGGATATCACCGCCATCGGTGAGTTCAGCTTCTACTCCATGACCGCGTTGGCATCCGTGACCTTTGAGGAGGGAAGCAAACTTACGAGCATCGGTAAGGGTGCGTTCGGTTACAGCGACGTGCTGGAGACCATCACCATTCCCGCAACGGTTAAGACCATTGCCAGTCACGCGTTCTACTTCTCCGACGGTCTGAAGAGCGTGAGCTTTGAAGATGACAGTGCCCTCGTCAGCATCGGCGCTTATGCGTTCAGAGGCTGTCCCGTTCTGGAAAACGTGTACATCCCCGAGTTCGTTGAATCTCTGGGAACAGGCCTCTTGTATCAGTCCAACGCTACTTTGCAGGTAGCCGAGGGCACCTACGCCCACAAGTACGCTACCTCCAACAAGTATGCCGTTGAGCTGAGACCTCATTCGCCTCGCGTGACTCACAGCGGTACGTGTGGCGAGAACGCGATCTGGGAGCTGTACGAGGATGGCAAGCTGGTCATCTCGGGCTCCGGCGCGATGGCTAATTACAGTTATCAGGCTTCGGGAGCTACCGCAGCTCCTTGGGCAGGCCTGAGAAGCAAGGTTACCTCCATTGTGATCGGCAAGGACATTACTGCGATCGGCGAGTTCAACTTCTACTCCATGACCAAGCTGACCTCGGTGACCTTCGAGGCAGGCTCCAAGCTCACGACCATCGGTAAGGGCGCATTTGGTTACAGCGACGTGCTGGAGACCATTACCATTCCCTCAACGGTTAAGACCATTGCCAGCCACGCGTTCTACTTCTCCGACGGGCTGAAGACCGTGAGCTTTGAGGATGACAGCGTGCTCGTGAGCATCGGCGACTACGCCTTCAGAGGCTGTCCCGTTCTGGAGACGGTTTACATCCCCGAGTTCGTTGAGAAGATCGGTGCATCGATCCTGTACCAGTCCAACGCTACGCTGCAGGTGGCCGAGAGTACCTACGCTCATAAGTATGCTACCTCCAACAAGTATGCCGTTGAGCTGAGACCGCATACTCCCGTGGTGCTTTACAGCGGCACCTGCGGCGAGAATGCTACCTGGGCATTCTATGAGGACGGTCGTCTGGTGATTTCGGGTTCGGGTGCTATCGCTGATTACAGCTACATGGCATCGGGCGCTACCGCCGCTCCCTGGGCAAGCCTGAGGGGCAAGATCACCACCATCGTGATCGGTAAGGACATCACGGCTGTCGGTGAGTTCAACTTCTACTCCATGACGGCACTGACCTCCGTGGTATTCGAGGAAGGCTCCAAGCTCGCAAGCATCGGTAAGGGTGCGTTCGGTTACAGTAAGGTGCTGGAGACCATCACCATTCCCGCATCGGTGAGGTTCATTGAGGGTTACGCATTCTACTTCTCGTCGGCCTTGAAGACCGTGAACTTCGAGGAGGGCAGCAAGCTGACCACCATTGGCGACTACGCGTTCAGAAACTGCACCGCACTGACGAACGTATACATTCCCAACGGTGTATCCTCCATCGGCGCATCCGTCTTCTATGCCTGCGGTCAGGTAAACGTAAACGTAGTGAATAATTCCTACGCGCACAGTTACATGAAGAACTACGGTTACGCTGTAACCACCCGCTGATTTCTCCAACCCCTTCACGGAGTCGGACGTGTCCGACTCCGTGGGGAAGAGCCGCAAGATATGCCCGCGCGGGGCGCGGGTATGTCTTGCAGCCGAAAATGATGCTTTTTGCCCATGAACGGATAAAAAATATCATTTTTGGCTGCAAGAATATCTCAAGACTATACGGCCAAGGCCATACTGCCGAGGCTATACTGCCCAAGGCTATACTGCCAAGGCTATACTGCCAAGGCAATGCTGCCAAAGGAACCTTTGGATCATCCGTGCGTTTGCGGATGCAAGGGTTCGATTCCCGTTGTATAGAAGCGCAAGCTTACTATAAATATTTTTTCAAAGGAGAAGAAACCAATGAACAGATCCGCATTCACACGGGTCCTTGCGTTCGTTCTGTGCGCAGTCATGGTCATGGGCATGCTGCCCGTGCTTGCCTTCGCGGCAGATGACTTTTCGCTGACGATCGCATCGACCAAGACGTCTGCTCTGGCACCCGGCGTGCAGGAGCAGGAAGTCGTGGCGTATGACGCGAATGGTGATCGTATCGTCTACTATGCGATTACCGCGAACGTTGCCACCAATTCCGATGTTCAGGTAAAGGCAAATTACCAGAACAACGACAACACCGGTAACTGGGGTAAAGCCACTGTTATCGAGCAGGCCAATGCAGCTACTGAGAAGCGTGGCTACAACGTAGTTGCTACCACCAATGCTGCTTACTACAACGTTTCTACCGGTCAGCCTACCGGCGCATTCTTCATGGAAGGCGTCAACATCAATGGCAATGCCATGGGTGACCAGAAACCCTTCTTCGCTATCCTGAAGGATGGTACCGCTATGATCGGTAAGCAGGGCACTTTCAGCCAGTATGCAGATCAGGTCCAGGAGGCCGTTGGCGGTTGGACCATGCTGGTATGGGACGGTGAGATCGTCAACAACGGTACCTCCAAGTACCCCCGTTCTACCGTTGGTGTTAAGGCAAACGGTGACGTGGTGCTGATGGTTGCCGACGGTAACCAGAAGCCTTACTCCGCAGGTCTGACCTATCGCGAGCAGGCCGAGGTTATGCTGAACCTGGGTTGCGTTGCCGCTGTCGAGTTGGACGGCGGTGGATCCGCTACCTACGCCGCTAAGCTGGAGGGTACCGATGAGCTTGTCATTCGTAACTCCTGCTGCGACGGTACCGTTCGTTCGGTATCCAACACCCTGATGGTCATCTCTACCGCCGTTGCAGACGGTACCTTTGACCACGCAAACCTGGCTACCGACTACGTCTTCTACGCTCCCCACTCCAAGGTACAGATCAACGCTACCGGTGCCGATAAGAGCGGCTACCCCGCTGAGATTCCCGAGGGCGCCGGCTGGGTGCTGTCCGATGACAGCTTCGGTACTGTGGCTAACGGTGAGTTCGTATCCAACGGTAAGCTGGGTACCGTAACCGTTTCCATGACCGTGGACGGCAAGATCGTTGGTAGCACCGACGTGACCGTTGTTAACGCTACCTCCATTGCCTTTGGCGCAGAGGAGAAGATGATCCCCTACGGTAAGCCCTCCGACTTTACCGTAACGGCTCTCTACAACGGCGCGGATATGTATACCTCTCCCGATGCCTACAACTTCGTATGCACCGCGGGGAGCATGAACGGCTTTATTTACACCGCTCCCGAGGAGGGTGCCGGTGCGACCGCTACCGTTACCGCTACCTACAAGTACGATAGCTCTGTTGCATCCGATAGCATTGCCGTTTCCTTCGGTAAGGGCTCGGATATCCTCTTCAACTTTGAGGGTGGCGAGGAAGACGCTAAGTACTGGGGTGACTACTTCGACATGGTCGAGGCAGAGAAGAACGGCGAGTACACCAATGGTTACTCTCCCATCTACGAGACCGCCAACGGTATCGGTAGCAATAAGGTAGAGCAGGGTATCCATGAAAATGTCTTCCTGGCTACCAAGGAAAACGGCCATGTTTACAGTGGCGATTACTCCCTGGCATACACCGTGGACTACCGTTACTCCACCGCTCACGCCAACTGGCAGTATGCCTACCTGTACTACTGGGGTGATCCCATTACCCTCTTGGATACCGAGAAGGGTATTGCCGGTACTCGTCTGGGTATGTGGATGTACATCCCCGAAGAGGCTGTAGGTAGCTGCGCACGCTTTGCGTACACCTACAAGACTGCCACAGGTGCCTTGAGTACCGCATACCTGTATTTCACTTACATGTACGTAGAGAAGGGTTTCTCCAAACTGACCAGCGAGAAGATCCCCGAGGCAGGCTGGGCATACGTTTACGTGGACATGAAGCAGATTTCCAACACCTATGTTTCCACTTCTTATTATAAGGATGAGAACGGAAATTTGACTCGTGCAGCAGAGAGTAACTACGCTCCCGCATTCATTCAGTTCATCGTCTCCTCCTCCGCCACCGGCGCCGAGAAGGTTACCTTCTACATCGATGACATCACTCTGGACTACTCGGATGCAGTAGATGATCGCGATATGCCCATCATCTCCGATCCTCTGATCCTTGAGGATCAGGACAGCTTTGCCATCGACGGCAGAACTCTGAACTACAACACCATCACCGTGACCGCCAGCGCCGCTGAGGATACCAGCCGTGGTACCAACTTCACCGGTCTGAACGAGGCAACCGCTCAGGTTTATATTGATGGCCATAAGGTTTCCACCAAGTTTGCCGCAGGCAAGATCTCCGCAACCGGTATCAAGCTGCCCAACGGTACCCACGATATCACCTTCGAGATCGCGGATAAGCAGGGCAACTACACCAAGCTGACCCGTCAGATCGTGATCGCTGCCGAGAGCGAGGCTCCCACCGTCACACTGACCGGTGTTCCCGTAGGCGTTAAGACCGACGGTAAGCTCTACACCGGCGGCCAGTACAACATGCTGCTCAACACCGATAAGGTTGAGGGCATCGACTCCGTCAACTTCAAGCTGTGGCTCAACTCGGCTTCCGAGTGGGCTCTGGACGAGATGATGGTTCTCGACGGCTTCAAGGTTGAGTATGTTCTCGACGAGAACTCTTGCACCGCTGACATCACCGTAACCCGTGTAGACAGCGATGCTACCGGTGCCGCTACTCTGGTTACCATCCCCGTGTACGCATGGAGCTGGAACGAGGAGCTGGGCGGCCATGATGCTTCTACTCAGTGGAACTCCAAGGGATGCGCTCCTCAGATTACTGTCAGCTACAAGGTTAAGTACGGTAATGTTGAGTACACCGAGGAATATGACGTAGACGTTGCCGGTTTCTCCAATGTCCGCGTTGATGCTAAGACCGAGCTGGATTCTTCCATCGCTAACCTGAAGAAGACCATCGGCGAGTGGCACTACCACACCGCCGCATCCGTTACCGATGTGGCTAACACCTGTACCACTAACGGTTACACCGGCCGTACCGTTTGCTCCACCTGTAACTCCATCCTGAACTGGGGTACCACCTACGCTACCGGTCACGACTATGAGCTGACCGACGGCGTTCTGGCTTGCGCTTGCGGCGAGAAGTTCAACGGCGAGAAGGACGGCGCTACCTACATTGACGGTATTGCATACGTCAATGGCTGGTACAACGATACCTACTACTTCGTCAACGGTCAGAAGGTTACCGGCGCGATCGTGCTTGACCGTCAGGTTTACGTCTTCGGCGACGACGGCGTATACCAGCCCGATGCTATGTACACCGGTTTCATCGATACCGCTGAGGGCAAGATGTACTTCCTGACCAACACCGACTACGTCGAGGAGTTCGTTTACATCTCGGCCGTTCCTCACTACTTTGAGAACGGTTACGTTCGCAACTGCGAGATTGAGATCAACGGTGAGACCTGCCAGTTCGTAGACGGTAAGTTTGTTGGCTGCACCACCGCTGACGTTTACAGCGCAGGTTGGGCAGGCTCTGAGTGCTTCTTCATCCACTACAAGGATGGTCGCATCGTCTTCACGGGTGAGGGCGCGATGTTCTACCATCAGTCCAACTCTACCGTGCCGTGGGCCAATGAGAAGTTCAACATTACCAGCGTATACGTTGGTAAGGATATCACGGATATCTGCCGTTTCGCATTCGCTCACGCCTACTACATCACCAAGATCGAGATCGAGGAAGGCAGTGTTCTGGAGAAGATCGGTTATAGTGCATTCCACTACGTCAACAAGATCAAGACGCTGGTTCTGCCCGATACGGTTACCACTCTTGAGTGGCGTGCATTCAGCTACATGACCAGCCTTGAGTCGATCTATCTGCCTGATAACATGCAGTCCATGCACGCGATGGCATTTGACCATCACTCCAGCAAGCTGGTTCTTCAGGTGGCTGAGGGTACCTACGCGCATGAGTATGCAAAGCAGTACGGCTTCCTGACCGAGCTGCGTGAGAAGGCTCCCGTTCTGCTGGGTAGCGGCAATACCGGCGATCTGAGCTGGACGCTGTACGATACCGGCGTTCTGACCATTTCCGGCAACGGCGCAATGCCCAACTACAACTTTAACAAGAACAGTGCAAATGCGGCTCCTTGGGCGAAGCTTTCTAACTATATCGAGAAGATCGTCATTGAGTCCGGCGTTACCTCCGTGGGCGAGTTTGCCTTCTATCAGTGCACCAACCTGTCCGAGGTAGAGTTTGCTGCCAACAGCAGCCTGACCACCATCGGTAAGGGTGCGTTCGGTTACAGCAAGGCGCTGGAGACTATCACCATTCCCGCATCTGTAACCACCATTGCCAGCCATGCGTTCTACTTCTCCGACGGTCTGAAGACTGTGAACTTTGAGGATGACAGTGCACTCGTCAGCATCGGCGACTACGCCTTCAGAGCATGCCCTGTTCTGGAGACTGTTTACATCCCTGAGTTCGTAGAGAAGCTGGGCGCAAGCCTGCTGTATCAGTCCAACAACGCTGTTCTGCAGGTAGCCGACGGTACCTACGCTTACAAGTATGCAAATACCTATGGCTACGCTGTTGAGGTAAGACCTCACACTCCTCGCGTAACTCACAGCGGCACTTGCGGTGAGAACGCTACCTGGGAGCTGTACGAGGATGGCAAGCTGGTGATCTCCGGCTTCGGTGCGATTCCCAACTACAGCTACCTGGTTAACGTATCCAATTCTGCTCCTTGGGCAAGCCTCAGAAACAAGGTTACTTCTATCGTGATCGGTAAGGACATTACCGCGATCGGTGAGTTCAACTTCTACTCCATGACCAAGCTGACCTCGGTGACCTTCGAGGCAGGCTCCAAGCTCACGACCATCGGTAAGGGCGCATTCGGTTACAGCGACGTGCTGGAGACCATCACCATTCCCGCAACGGTTAAGACCATTGCCAGCCACGCGTTCTACTTCTCCGACGGTCTGAAGACCGTGAGCTTTGAGGATGACAGCGTGCTCGTCAGCATCGGCGACTACGCCTTCAGAGGCTGTCCCGTTCTGGAGACGGTTTACATCCCCGAGTTCGTGACCAAGCTGGGTGCAAGCCTGCTGTATCAGTCCAACAACGCTGTCCTGCAGGTAGCCGAGGGTACCTATGCACAGAAGTATGCCGACAGCTATAAGTATCCCGTAGAGCTGAGACCTCACACCCCCGTGGTGCTGAGCAGTGGTACTTGCGGCGAGAATGCTACCTGGGCATACTACGAGGATGGCAAGTTGGTCATCTCGGGCTCCGGTGCTATCGCGGATTACAGCTATCTGGCTAACGTTGCCAATTCCGCTCCTTGGGCAAGCTTGAGAGGCAAGATCACCACCATTGTGATCGGCAAGGACATCACCTCCATCGGTGAGTTCAACTTCTACTCCATGACGGCTCTGACCTCCGTGGTATTTGAGGAAGGCTCCAAGCTGGAGACGATCGGTAAGGGCGCATTCGGTTATAGCAAGGTGCTGGAGACCGTAACCATTCCCGCATCCGTCAAGACCATTTCCGCTTACGCGTTCTACTTCTCGTCGGCCCTGAAGACTGTAAACTTCGAGGCAGGCAGCCAGCTTACCACCATTGGTGATTATGCGTTCAGAAACTGCACCGCACTGACGAACGTATACATTCCCAACGGTGTATCCTCCATCGGCGCATCTGTCTTCTATGCCTGCGGTCAGGTAAATGCAAACGTAGTGAACAACTCCTATGCACACCGCTACATGAGCAAATACGGATACGCCGTAACCACCCGCTAATTATCCCATACCCCCGCGGAGTCGGTGCTTCGCCGACTCCGCGGGGATGGCTGTAAGGCGTGCCTGTGAAAGGCACGGGCACGTTTTGCAGCCGAAATTCATGTCCTTTGTCTTAGATATAAAGGACGTGAATTTCGGTTGCAAGGAAGAAATCATCCAACGATATACGGAGGGAAGTATATATGAAACTACAGGTTTTGGTTGTATCTATGCATCAAAGCGATTTTTCTTTGGTGGATAAGATGAATATCCGAACCAATGCCGTTATCGCCAATCAAACGTCATATAATGGATTCGAAGAAAAAGAGTATGAGTTTGGAACCGTCAAAATGATCTCTACCGCGACGCGCGGTGTGGGATTAAACCGAAATATTGCCCTGCTTGCCTCCGAGGCGGATATTCTTTTGTTCTCGGATGATGATATGCGTTATTATGACGGTGCCTTGAACGGCGTTTCAGAGGCGTTTGCCAACAATCCCCGTGCCGACGTCATCATTTTCAGCACCGATATCACTCGCGACGGCGAGATCATTCAGCGAAAGTACAACAAGAAAAAGCGGGCACGCATGTGGAATGCCATGAAGCACGGGACGTATGCCGTTGCGATTCGCAGGCGTGCCCTCATTCAGGCAAACCTGAAATTCAACGAGCTGTTCGGTGGAGGATGCCCTTTTTCCTGCGGCGAGGATTCGCTTTTTATCAAAGCCTGTCTGGACCGCTCTCTGAGGGTGTATACCGATCCGTACGTGCTGGGTACCTGCTGTAAGGATGCCTCCTCATGGTTTACGGGATACAATGAGAAATACTTGTACGACAAGGGCGTTTTGTATAGCTATCTGTTTCCCGTGCTCAAGCACGCTGTGGCCGTGTATTACGGCTTTCGCTTGAGGCGAAAAACCAAAATGTCGGCTCGGAAAAACATTCGGATGATCCTCACGGGGATCAAAAATGCGAAAAAATTACTGCCTTACAGCGAGGCCGTGCGCTGAAGTCGTTTACCGTTTACCGTTCATCGTTTATCGTTTATCGTTTATATTGAAGAAAGGGGAGGGGCCTATGCAATACGGGATGGTATCAGTCCTCATACCGCGGGAATACGAGGAGACGTTTCGCGCCTGCGCCAAAAGCACCATGCAGGATGCCGCAAATGCGTTGCAGTGGAATTTGTACCGCGGCTTGTGTGAAAACCTTGGTCAGGATATTCCGCTCTTTAACACGTTGCCTTGTGGTAGCTATCCACAATACTACACCCGCCCGTTCATCCCTCGGTTTTCCTTCGGATCCCACGGACATAACCTGGCTTTTTGTAACGTCAAGTTGATCCGCAATTACTTTAAAACCAGGACCATAAAGAAGGCGTTGAGGAAATGGTGTAAGTCTGACACCGAGGAAAAAACCTTATTCGTGTATACCATTTCACAGCCGCTTTTGTCTGCGGTTGCCGCTGTAAAAAGGGAATTCCCCCATCTCAGAGTTTGTGCCATTGTGGCCGATCTGCCCAATATGTCCAACCTTTCCTCCAAGCAAGGTCGGTTGCTGCGGCTCTTTTCGGCACGTAAAGCGAAGGAGTCCTATTCGCTTTTATCTTCGGTAGACGCCTTCGTGCTTCTGACCCGTCACATGGCCGACTATATGCAGATCACGCAGCCGTTTTGCGTCATGGAGGGTATTGCTCCCGATGCACCCTCGGTTGAAGCACAACCCAAATCGGAGGGCATGGAGGGCGAAAAGATTATTCTGTATACGGGGACGTTGCACCGTAAATTTGGCGTACTGCACTTGCTGGAGGCTTTTCGGAAGGTGTCAGACCTCCGTGCACGCTTGGTGATCTGTGGCATTGGTGACAGCGAGGCCGAGATCCGAGAGGCAAGTCGGCAGGATTCTCGAATTGATTTTCGCGGTCAGCTTCGCCGCGAGGAGGTCTTGGCTCTCCAAAAACAAGCAACCGTACTCGTAAATCCACGGTTGAATAACGAGGAATTTACGAAGTACAGCTTCCCATCGAAAACGATGGAATATCTGGCTTCGGGCGTGCCCGTGATCGCGTACAAGCTGGACGGTATTCCCGACGAATACGATGCGTACTTGACCTATCCCAAGGATGATACCGTGGAAGCACTCACGTCAGCCATAGAATCCGTTTGCTCAATGGATAACCAAGCAAGACAGGATCTGGGTACGTCAGGAAGAAATTACGTTCTGACGCATAAAAATGCCTTGGCACAAACCAAGCGCATATTGGATTTCCTCGGCACCCTATAATACCCCATCATAAAGGAGATGGTACCTTGTCCCGCCTATATTTTACCTATAAAGGTCGTTTTACTCTACAGGATTTCTTAAACCTTCTCGTGACGGTCTTCCTGTTCATGGCGTTTATGAATTTCGTGACGCGAAATTACTATTGGCTGTTTTTCGCGTTTGCGTTTTTTGCGATCACGCCTAAACGGACGGTCATGCTGAATTTTTCGGTGTTGTTTTTGCTGATCCTGGGTGTTTCCATGCTAATATTCGATCCGAGCAGTCGGAACAGCGTTACAAACATATTAAAGCCGTTCGTTTTTTTCATGGCGTACACCATTGGAACGGGCCTTGTGTCGGACGTAGATGACGGTCAAGCCGCTGCGTTGCGCGTAGAGAAAATCATATATACCTGCGCATTAGGTTTTTTTGCCCACTATTTATTGAATTTCATCAGTAACGCAGGTTCTTTGCAGCGTAACACCATCGATTTCTGGACAAACGAGATATTAAGTGCTACCGGGCAGGCGAGCCTGGCGTGTATCTGTGTTGCGGTTGCTATTGCAGACCTGTTTTCCAATACCACCATTAAAAGACGAATCACCGCAGTCGTTCTGCTGATTGTTGTTATAGCCTATAACCTGATTTTGGCAGGCAGAACGCTGCTGCTTTTGATTGCCATTCTGTTTTTGTTTGCGCTGACATTCAGAAGTATTTACTATAAGAAGACGGCGATCAAGAGCGTTTTGGTAACTATTGTGCTTCTTACTATCCTGTTGGTTCTCTATAACCTGGATGTGTTCAATATCAAAAGCACGATTGAAGAATCCAATTTCTACCTTCGCTTCTTCGGTAAGGGAGGCTTTGATATTACCGAGGATCCGAGATTTGAGTATAAGCAGTTGTACCTGGAGCATCTTTGGGAGTATCCGTTTGGAGGCTTGCATATCCGAACGATGTATTCCCACTATGCGCACGACCTGTATTTGGATACCTACGATCAGTACGGTGTAGTGGTGTT
Organism: uncultured Clostridia bacterium; assembly: GCA_904502015.1. Classification (GTDB taxonomy): domain Bacteria; phylum Bacillota; class Clostridia; order Oscillospirales; family CAG-272; genus CAMEON01. The sequence goes on from CAJGEA010000003.1 coordinate 30,066, forward strand.
TATGGCGACCGTTGCGTATATCATATCCTCAATCATTCGCCTCATCAAGGCACTCCGCCATCCCATGCTGTCTTTCCGTACCAAGCAGCTCGTGCTCTGCATATACGTTTTGTTAAATATCCAGTTCTGGTTGGAGCCCGTCATGGCGGGAATGCCGTTCTTGCTGGTTGCGTACTGCTTGATTGACGGTGTCATGTCACGATTCCTGGCTAATCAGTCAAGGTATGCATACGCGAGCGGAGGGGACGTATGAAAATTGCGCAGATCAATATGACTCACCGTGGCAGCACGGGAAGAATCATGCTTCAGATTGCGGATACCGCGCGAAAAAAAGGGCATGAGGCGAAAACCTACGCGCCCATTCTGTTCTCGCGGTTCGGCAAGCAAACGCCGCTGTCAGCCCCCGATCATTTTACGTGGGGAACCGTTGCAGAGAGTGCGTTTCATTACTATGCAGGAAGCGTTTTGGGGAGAAACGGTTGCTTTTCCCGTAGGGGAACGAAAAAATTGCTACAGCAATTGGATCGCTTTCAGCCCGACGTGATCCATCTGCATAATCTGCACAATTTCTGCATCAATCTGCCCATGCTTTTCCGCTACGTAAAAGAAAAAAAGATTCGCGTGGTATGGACGCTGCACGATTGTTGGCCGTTCACAGGGCATTGCCCGCATTTTCAACTGACGCGGTGCGAAAAATGGAAAAGCGGATGCTACCATTGCCCCGGCCACCGCTCGTATCCGAAAAGCTACGTGGACGACAGCCGCCGCATGTACCGATTGAAAAGGGAATGGTTTACGGGTGTTGAGGATTTGACACTCGTGACTCCCTCGCAGTGGCTCGCTGACTTGACTCGGCAGTCTTTTCTTGGCGAGTACCCCGTGAGGGTGATTCACAATGGAGTCGATCTCTCGGTGTTCAAGCCGTCGGAGAGTGATTTCAAAGCGCAATACCGATGCGAGGACAAAAAAATCGTGCTCGGTGTCGCCTTCGGATGGAGCGAGCGGAAGGGGTTGGACGTTTTCAAGGATCTTTCCACACGCCTGAGCGACGATTATCGGATCGTTCTGGTTGGAACCAATGAACGGATGGACGCAGAGCTTCCGTCCAATATCATATCCATCCATCGCACCGAAAGCCAAGCGGAATTGGCCAACGTCTATACGGCCGCCGACGTTCTGGTGAATCCCACGAGGGAGGATACCTTTCCCACCGTCAACATGGAGGCATTGGCGTGCGGCACGCCCGTCATTACGTTCTGCACGGGGGGAAGCCCTGAGATCCCCGACGCCTCGTGCGGCGCCGTCGTGGATTGCAACGATATTGACGCGATGGAGCGCGAGATACGCCGTGCTTGTACCGAGAAATTATATACGTGCGAGGCGTGCGTGTCGCGCGCGCGTCTGTTCGATATGAATGATAAATTTAAGGAGTACGTGGAGTTGTATGAAGATCGTACACATTGCCCCTAACGCACCGTATAACGACAACTGGGGGTATCAGGATAATTTGCTCCCCAAGTATCACAAAAAAGCAGGGCATGATGTTACGGTTTTCGTTTCCACGCTGACTCACAGGGATGGGCGGATCGTTGAAACCGAGCCTGCTGATTATGTGTTGCCCGATGGTGTGCGTGTCGTGCGCTTGAGAAAAAAAGAGTATGCCCACCGCGTGCTTACCAATCTGAACGCCAAAATGGAAGTGTACTCGTATTTGAAGGAGTTACAGCCGGATTTTGTTTTCTATCACAGCTTGAGCAGCGCTACCATTTACGATGTGGTGCGATACAAGAAGGAAGTGAATCCCGCTTGCGTGATCGTGCGTGACAACCATTTGGATTACAATAATTGCATGCCTCTTTCGGGCATCAAAAAAATATTGATCCGAGGCTTTTACCGCCACACGGTAAGAAAAACAATGCCCTATGTCAGCCGTGTTTACGGTGTTACACCGTGGCGGCAACAGTTTGCCGAGGATTTTTTCCGCGTTCCGCACTCCAAAACCGACGTTCTCATTATGGGAGCGGACGACGAGCAGATGAATCTTTCGGAAAAACCGCAGATTCGCGCTGAAGTCAGACGGCAATACGGCATTTCGGATGATGATTTTCTCGTGGTAACGGGGGGCAAGATCGATACGGCAAAAAAAATTGATCTTTTGATGAAGGCCTGCATGGAAACAAAGGACGTAAAGCTCCTCGTTTTCGGCAACGTGTGTGATGGCGTTCGGGAAGAATTTGAAAATTTGCTTGCCGCAAGTGACCGCATTACGTACGTTGGATGGGTGAATGCTTCGGATGTATACCGCTACTTTTTCGCCGCTGACCTTGTGTTTTTCCCGGGCGGTCATTCGGTGATGTGGGAGCAGGCTTGCGCCTCCAAGGTTCCGTGTGTGTTCCAGAAGTGGAACGGCATGGAGCATCTCAATAACGGCGGCAACAGCGATTTTTTGTATCCCGTAACCGTCGAGTCCATTGCCGATAAGCTGCGGTCACTTCGGTTTACCCCTGCGTACTACGCTATGAAGCAGGTGGCGGATTCGGGGGCCACCGATGTGTATCTGTATAGCCATATCGCCGAAAAATCCTTGGAGTGTGCCAATCGATCATGAATATCAGAAAACTTATAGGAAACCACGAGGTTAAAAACGCCTCGTGGCTGATCGGCGGTCGGATCGCGCAAATGGTGCTTTCTCTGTTTGTGGGCATTCTGACGGCGCGGTATCTCGGCCCCGGGAACTACGGCCTCATCAGTTACGGTACGGCATTCGTTACCTTCTTTGCCGCGCTGTGCGGTTTGGGTCTGAACTCGGTCATCATCAAGGATTTCGTGGATCACCCTGACGAGCAGGGAGAGGCCATCGGCTCGGCATTGCTCATGCGGTTTCTCTCCAGCGTGCTATCGGCCGTGATGATCGTTGGCATCGTGGCGGTCATCGACCACGACGAGCCGCTGACCATCGCCGTGGTTGCCCTGTGCAGCCTGGGCGCCGTGTTCCATGTCGTTGATGTGTTCAACTTCTGGTTTCAGAATCGGTACAGATCCAAGGTGACGGCTATTGCTACCCTGATTGCGTATGCTGTTGTGTCGGTCTACCGCATCGTACTGTTGATCTTGCGCGCGGATGTACGCTGGTTTGCGGTCGCTACGTCGTTGGATTACATTGCCATTGCGGTGTGCCTGTTGATCGCATACAGAAAATACAAGGGCCCACGCCTGCGTTGCTCAGGCAGAAAATGCAAGGCACTGTTGTCTGTCAGTTATCATTATATCCTGTCGGCTATGATGGTTTCCATCTACGGCCAGACCGACAAGCTTATGCTCAAGCAGATGTTGGATGAAACCGAGGTCGGCTTTTATTCCATCGCCACCCATGTGTGTGCTCTGTGGACATTCGTGCTACAGGCCATCATTGATTCCATATATCCCTCCATTCTCCGCCTCAAGCAGGAGGATCAAGAGAAATACGAGAAGAAAAATCGCCAGTTATACGCCATTGTATTCTACGTATCCTGCGCGGTGTCGGTGTTGTTCATGGTGTTCGGTGATCTGGGCATCCGCATTCTGTACGGCAGCGATTATATGCCCGCCTCCAACGTGCTGAAGGTGGTTACGTGGTACACCGCCTTTTCCTACCTTGGTGTAGCCAGAAATGCATGGATCGTCTCGGAAGGGAACCAGAAATATCTCAAATATATGTACGGCGGTGCCGCCGTGCTCAACGTCATATTAAATGCGGTGTTTATACCGCTTATGGGAGCGGTGGGCGCGGCGCTCGCCTCCCTGATCACTCAAGTGTTCACCAGCATCGTGTTGCCAATGTTCTTTAAAGATATGCGTCCCAACGCCAAGCTCATGCTGGAGGCAGTTTTGCTGCGAAAATTAAAGTAAGGAGAAAACATATATGTCTGTCTATCAAGGACTTGTGGAAAAGAAAGAGAATCTGTCGGTTGTTGGTCTCGGCTACGTCGGTATGCCCATTGCGGTTGCCTTTGCCGATAAGGGGATCAACGTCATTGGCTTTGATTTGAACAAGGCGAAAATTGACCTGTACCGCTCGGGTGTGGATCCCACTCACGAGGTGGGCGACGAGGCCATTCGCACAACCACTATGGAATTTACAGCGGACGAAACACGTCTGCGTGACGCCAAATTCCATATCGTAGCCGTACCTACGCCCGTCAACACCGATCATACCCCTGATTTGTCGCCTGTGATCGGTGCCAGCGAAATTGTTGGACGTAACTTGGCAAAGGGCTCTATTGTCGTATATGAATCCACCGTGTACCCCGGTGTTACTGAGGACGTGTGCATTCCGATTCTGGAGCGGGAATCCGGTATGACCTGCGGTGTGGATTTCAAGGTTGGTTATTCGCCCGAGCGTATTAATCCCGGTGACAAGGTACACCGTCTGGAGAACATTTGTAAGATCGTGTCGGGTATGGATGCCTCCTCCCTGGACGAGATCAAGAAGGTGTACGATATTGTTATCGAGGTTGGCACCTACCCCGTATCCACCATCAAGACCGCTGAGGCGATCAAGGTGGTTGAGAACAGCCAGCGCGATATCAATATTGCTTTCATGAACGAGCTTGCCATGGTGTTTGATCGCATGGGGATCGACACCAACGAGGTCGTGGACGGAATGAACACCAAGTGGAATGCCCTCGGTTTCCGTCCCGGTCTGGTGGGCGGTCATTGCATCGGCGTTGATCCCTATTACTTTACGTATGAGGCAGAGAAGCTGGGCTACCACAGCCAGATCATTCTGAACGGCCGTATTGTCAACGATGGTATGGGCAAGTTCGTTGCTGACGCGGCCATCAAGCAGATGATTGCGGTCGGTCAGGCACCCAAAAAGTCCAAGGTGGTGATCCTTGGCTTGACGTTCAAGGAAAATTGCCCCGATACCCGTAACAGTAAGGTGGCAGATATCGTCCAGCGATTGGGCGAATACGGCATATCCCCCGTGGTTGTGGATCCTTGGGCCAGCGCCGCAGACGCCATGCACGAGTACGGCGTGACCTTGGCTTCCATGGAGGAGGCCCGTGATGCCGACTGCGTGATCGTTGCGGTGGCACATAACGAATTCAAGGCACTCGCGCTGGAGGATATCAAGAAGCTGTATAAGACCTCGCCCGATAATGAGAAGGTGCTGATTGACGTTAAGGGCATCTACAAGGTCGCTGATCTGGATGCTTCGGGTATGAAATATTGGCGCCTGTAAAAACGATGAGCCGTTGATCTGAAAAACCACAAGGGTGACACACCAAGCGGTGTGTCACCCTCATTTTTTGGACTTAAACGGATGTTCCCTCAAGTACAATAGCGGAATCAGCCGACAGGTTCGTCCAGCACACGCGGAAAAATCTGGGGATTCCTATGTTTGTATTCCATAGATAGAACAAATATCGACAAGGGTCAATTCTTTCGATATATCCGGAATCGTTCGGGTACATGACGATCTTGGAATAATTTTCATTTTCTTGCGAATCCGAATCAAGCCGCATTTGTGTGGTGCCCTTTTGGGCAATGAGGGACATATCCTCCGCGTAGAATGCGATCCGACAGTTTCCATCGGTGGGTAGGCCGTTCATATTGTATAATCGAATAACGAACTGTCCCAGCGTGGGGGCTGTGATCTCGCAAGGAATGGGCATGAATCCCGTTGTGTAAACGCCTGCTCGATACCCGGGGGTACCCTCACTTAAATACGTGTCTTCCTTATAGCCGATCCCGTTATAAATACTGCCGTCGGTATCGGTCGACAGCGGGATCAGGTTGGTGTAGGTGGGCAGTGCAGGGTTGTCCATTGGGCAAGCCACGTCGTGCCCTGCGCCGAAGCAATGCCCGTATACCATGCGATTCTTGCGGTCAATCGAAATAATGTAAAAGCTCGTTGCGTCCGCCGTGTTCTCACTCTTTTGATAGTAAACGGGATCGCCGTTTTCATCAAATTCACCATACCTTGCGCGGAACCACTCGTTGGCAGAGGTTGCCGCCTCGTTGTACCGTCCAAAGCAAATGTTCGGAACGGTCATGCGCAGAAGCCATCCCGCTGTGCTCGTTCCGTCATCAACAGCCATGGACGAACTGACGTAATCGGTACGGAAATTGTGGCTGTGACCGTTGATGGCACAGAGAAACTCTGCGGGCGTGGTGGTTGTGAAATCGAAGAATGTACCCGAATCGGACACCGTACCGCCGTTTCGGTATGCCTCCAAAATCTTCAGAAGATATTTGAAGCAACTGTAAGAGTAGTTGATGGGGTGATGGGAGGTGATCACGATACCCCACGCCGAGGGATCGTCCTTGTCGGAAAAATTCAATGCCTTCTCGCCCACCCATTTGCGTTGCTTGGCGCTGATCCATTCTGACGGTGCAACCTCGCCGTCGGTAAAGGTCTTCTCGTCATACACGTCGCAGGTGTTCAGATAGATTAGGCGAATCCTCTGACGCTCAAAATCGTGGTACCCGTAGCCCCCGATGGGGTTTTCCTCGTCTACTACGGTCTGCCCGTTGCCTGCCTCAATGTGACCGAATAATTCCTCGGGCGTTACCATGCGGTCGCGGTCGGCGTTGTAGAGCAGATCGTGGTTGCCCCGCTGCCGAATACAAGCACGTGCGGGGGGACTCGCTTGCGCCTCGGTGCGGTTGACCAGCATAATATCGGAAAGACACATCTCTGCGGTGTATTTCGCATCCTGCGTCGTCCATCCACGGTCACCCAGATCCAGATCGGCATCCAGTGGAATGCGCGCGGCGATCTCGTTGATACCTTGCTGTGATAATTGCGCCGAGCGAATGGTATGGCAGTGCGGCGCGGCGGCAGGATCAATTTTTTCGTTTCCGACTCCGACCAGATGCCAGTCACTTCGGGCGGATAGCACAAGGCTGGTTTCGTTTCGCACTGCCTGTACCCGCCGAACTACGTCCTCTGCTTCGGCTACAACGTAGTCGGGAGATGCCTGCGAGCTCTCCCGCACCAGCTCCATGATTTCGGTAATCGTTTCCTCGGTCAGATCGTGATTTCGTTGGCGGGGCAGGGACAGTAGGGCTTGGTGAACCTTGGTGCGAAATTGGCTGTAAATATCTGCCATAGACTCCCTCCTCACACCAGCGATTCACCGTCCTGCGTGGATCGCCAAGTGCCGCCGTCGGCATCCAGCAGGTAAGTGTCCATGCTTTGCAGAATAAACAGGGTAGAGCCGATCAGCAGATTCGATGTGTCTACCGAAAGGGCCTCCTCTTTGGTTGTTGCGTAGATCGTGGCGTCCTCCATGTTGCGGCTGCCCGCGCTGTCTACGCGAACGGTTTTGTTGATCTCGGTTCGTATACTCATTCGGTTCCTCCTTGTTTTTGATTTAAGCAAACTTAACAACCGTATATAGTATACAACCAATTCAGAGAAAAGTAAACCCCCATTTTAAAAAGGTCGCGTGACTTAACCGCGCGTCCTCATTGATTTTTAGGAACTTATGTCAACTCTCGTTAGGAAGGGCATTTCAAACGCATGATTCATTTTGGGCAGGTTCTTGAAAGGGGTGCGGGGGGAACTTCTTTCAAGAAGTTCCCCCCCCGCAATTGAGTCGTATTAGTTCTTGGTAATGTGCTTGAGGTAGGCGTTGATGAATCCGTCGATGCGGCCGTCCATGACCGCCTCCACGTTGCCGTCCTCGTAGCCCGTGCGGGTGTCCTTGACCAGCGTGTAGGGCATGAATACGTAGGAGCGGATCTGCGAGCCCCACTCGATGTTGTTCTTGTTGCCCTGAACCTGCTCAATGGTGTCCAGACGCTCGCGGATCTTGATGTCCATGAGCTTGGCCTTCAGCATACGGAGGGCGGTTTCCTTGTTCTGGAGCTGGGAACGCTCGGTCTGGCAAGCCACCACGATGCCCGTAGCCTTGTGAGTGATACGAACGGCGGAGGATACCTTGTTGATGTTCTGACCGCCTGCACCGCTGGAGTGGTAGGCCATGAATTCGTACTCGTCCTCGCGGAGCTCGACCTCGTCCAGATCGGGGAACTCGGGCATGACTTCAATGGAGGCAAAGGAGGTCTGGCGACGGCCTGCCGAGTCAAAGGGAGAAACGCGCACCAAGCGGTGAACGCCGTGCTCGCTTTTGAGATAACCGTAGGCGTGAGGACCTTCCACCGTGATGGTGGCAGACTTCAGACCGGCGGCGTCGCCATCCTGCCACTCCAGCAGCTTGACCTTAAAGCCGTTGCGCTCGGCCCAGCGGTTGATCATGCGGTAGAGCATCTGGCACCAGTCCTGTGCCTCGGTGCCGCCCGCTCCGGGGTGGAAGGAAATGATGGCGGTGCTGTCGTCGTACTCACCGCACATCAGCACTTCAATTCGCTTGTGCTCGGCCTCGGCCTTGATGGCCTCCAGCTCGGCGAGAACGTCAGCAACGCTGTCCTGATCCTCCTCCTCGATGGCCATTTCGGCGAGAGCGATGGCGTCCTCAAGTCGGGCCACCAGCGCGTTGTAGCCGTCAATGGTATCCTTGGACTGCTTGATGGTTTGCAGTACCTTGGAGGAGTTGGCTTGATTGTTCCAAAAATCGGGGGCAAGGGTGAGCTGCTCGAGCTCCTCTACCTTGGCGGCGAGAGCCTCTACGCGCAGCGCCTGCCCCAGTTCCTTTATTTCGGGTTGAAGAGAAATCAACTCGTATTTCGCATTTTCAAGTTCAACGATCAAAATGAACACCTCTGTGTAAGAATTTCAAATTATTAATAGTATAACACAAATTTTCCGTTCGGGCAAGTACCCATGTGAAAATTTTTTGTAAATCCTGCAAAATAAATATAAAAGGAAAGCGGAATCCACCGTAGCGGATTCCGCTCTTATGTAGAGATCAGACGACCGCGTTGGTGATCTTCATTTCCGCCGAATCCTCGGCGTTGCAGTTGACGTCTTCTGGGTTGTGGAAGGTGGGAACTACCTCCATGAGCGCCTCCTTGACACCAACTGACTCCAGCTCGCCCTCCGCCGCTTCCACAGCGCGGTTCAGAATAGCGATCTTGTCCTCAACCTCCTCACGGGAGAGGGGGGCGTCACTTTCGATAAAGATCAGGTTGTTGGAGGTCTTTTGCAACTTTTCGGTCTTGATCAGCAGTTCCTCGTAGAGCTTTTCGCCGGGACGAAGTCCCGTTTCCACGATCTCGATGTCAATATCGGGGCGCAGACCCGAGAGCTTGATCATGTTTACGGCAAGATCGTAGATTTTGACGGGCTTGCCCATGTCGAGAACGAACAGCTCGCCCCGCTTGGCCATAGAGCCTGCGTGCATCACCAGTTGGCTGGCCTCGGGAATGGTCATGAAATAGCGGATGATGCGCTTGTCGGTTACGGTGAGAGGGCCACCCTTGGCAATCTGCTTTTTGAACAAGGGAATGACCGATCCGTTTGAGCCCAGCACGTTGCCAAACCGAACGGCGGCAAAGCTGGTCTTGCTGTCGGTGCGGCACTGGACTACCATCTCACACATGCGCTTGGAAGCGCCCATGACGTTGGTGGGGTTGACCGCCTTGTCGGTGGAGATGAGAATGAACTTGGCAACGCCGTACTTCTCGGCCATGTCCGCCGTATTGTAGGTGCCCATGACGTTGTTCTTGATGGCCTCGGAGTTGCTGTGCTCCATCAAGGGAACGTGCTTGTGCGCGGCGGCGTGGAAGACGATTTGCGGACGGTAGTGATTAAAAATAGCATCCAGGCGGACGCGATCGCGCACCGAGGCGATCTCCACGCGGAAGTCAAGACTCACGCCGTACTCCCGCCACAGCTCCTGTTGGATATCGTAGGCGTTGTTTTCGTAGATGTCCAAAATAATGAGCTGCTTGGGCTGACACTTGGCGATCTGTCGGCAAAGCTCGGAGCCGATGGAGCCGCCGCCGCCCGTGACAAGTACAACCTTGTTGCGGTAGTAGGCACGGGATTCGGGGCTGCTGACCTCAATGGAGCGGCGGAAAAGCAAGTCCTCGATTTGGAACTCGCGAATGGAGCGACGGGTGCCTCGAGAGGACGAGGGGGAGGAAATGTCCTGCACGGCGGTGTCGTAGAGCTTGACCTTACAGCCCGTGCGGCTGTAAAATTCGTACAGCGCCAGTGCGCGCTCGTTGTCGATGCGGGGCAGGGCGATCAGGATCTCCTGGACGGGCAGGTCTTTGATGGTGTCGATGATGCTTTCATCCTCGTAATACACCTTCAGACCGCGGATCTTACTGCCCACCTTGTCGGTGTCGGTGTCAATAAAGCAGTAGGGGGTGTAGTGCGAGGTACTCTTGAGGATCAGTTCCTCGGCTAGCAGAACGCCGAGCTGTCCTGCGCCTACGATGGCTACGTTGATTTTATTGTTCTCGGTTCTCGATTCCTTCTCGTTGAGGTGCTTATACATCAACTGGTACACGAAACGCGAGCAGAGGGTGACAATGTTGAAGCCTGCGGCGACCACGACGACGGGCCAGATGCCGCAGTAGGTTTTCAGAAGGATAGACAGGGGAATCGTGCAGATGCAAGCCGAAATGTCGGCGGCCACGATGATCAGGTAGGAGTAGGAATTACTGTACCGCCAGACGTTGTTGTAGATGCGGAAGACGAAGGCGCGCGAGATGGAGGTCAGCACGCAAAGGATAATGGCCACGTTGACAAAGTGGCTGAACAGGGGATACAAGTGGCTGATATGCTCCGATATAATGGCAATGACGGCGCACACCATGAGATAGCACATGATGTCAAAACAGAAAATGATTACCTTTCTGGGGGCAAACGCGTGTTTGATTTTGTCCAGCATAGTTGCATTCCTTTCTGTGTGGCGAGGATTTCAGCTAATTCTGATAATATGTGATATATAAAAGGGAAAGATATAATCCTACACCTTATTATACCATATATATCTATTTGAGTCAAGGGCTGGGCAGGACAAATTGTGACAAAAGGCTTCCCATTTTATGGAAAAATAAAAATGCTCCCCCAACGGTGTTGCCGTTGGGGGAGCCGGGGATTGTCAGCACGCGAGATTAGCGCCTGCAATCTCTCTTGGGATCGAAGGCAGGATTGTAGGCATAGAAATTCTTACTGTCCAGATCGTCCTGGGTGATGCGAATCGCCTCAGCGAACCGCTGGTAATGCACCAGCTCGCGCTCACGGAGGAACTTGATGGGATCGTTCACGTCGGGGTCGTCGGACAGACGGAGGATGTTGTCATAGGTCGCGCGCGCCTTTTGCTCCGCGGCCAAGTCTTCATTCAGGTCGGCGATCACGTCACCCTTGACGGCAAAATACTTGGCGTCAAAGGGAACGCCCGAGGCGGCGATGGGGTAGACACCCGTGGTGTGATCCACAAAGTAGGTAGCGAAGGGGGAGCAGGCGATCTCCTCCTCGCTGAGGTTGCGGGTGAGCTGGTAAAGGATGGCACCGATCATCTCCAGGTGCCCAAGTTCCTCGCTGCCGATGTCGGTCAAAAGACCAACCACCTTCTTGTTCGGCATACTGTAACGCTGGTGGAGGTAACGCATGGCGGCGGCGAGCTCGCCGTCGGGACCGCCGAAATGCAAATTATGATGATTGGAGGTCGTGAAAATAAATAGCTAAGTTGCCG
>CAJGEA010000004.1 GCA_904502015.1 uncultured Clostridia bacterium
ATCGACACAGCAAGCTCCTCTTACCAGCTTGCCCTGATCGACGCCATCAAGGACGGCGCGATCCCCGCCATCAAATCCGCTGTTTACGGTGACATCATGTCCTTTAACAGCACGTTTCTTGGATTCAATCTCTCTACCATCCCCTCCGAGGCGTGGGGCATCTATATCCTTATGCCTATCATCGCGGGCGTATCCTCATGGCTTCTGTGCTTTACCCAGAACCTCTCCAATGTGCTCCAGCACGAGCAGAGCAAGCTCAACCAGCACGGCATGACCATCCTCTCGGTGGGCATCTCGCTCTACCTCGGCCTTGGTGTGCCTACGGGCATCGCCTGGTACTGGGTAGCGAGCAACGTCTTTTCCATCATCCAGATGTATATCCTCAACGCCGTGATCAATCCCAAGAAGTACGTGGACTACGATGCGCTGGAGAAGAGCCGTCAGGCACTGGCTGACATCGAGGCACTGGAGAGCGATAAGAAAAAGGATCCCCACTTCAAGGAAAACAAGGCTCGCGAGAAAAAGGACTACAAGCGGTTCTTCTCGGTCGTCAACAAGCACCTCGTGATCTACTCGGAAAAGAGCGGATTCTACAAGTACTTTGAGGCGCTGATCGGAGAACTGCTCTCCCGCTCCAACATCGTCATCCACTACGTGACCAACGATCCGGACGATGCCATTTTTTTGCTGGCCGAAAAAGAACCCCGTATCAGACCCTACTACATCGGGCTTAAGAAGATGATCCCGCTCATGATGAAGGCCGAGGCCGACATCATCGTCATGACCACGCCCGATCTGGACAAGTACTACATCAAGCGATCGGTCATGAAAAAGGATATTGAGTACGTATATATTCCCCACGACATGATGAGCGTGCATATGGGCTTCCGCGAGGGCGCTCTGGATGCGTTTGATACCATCTTCTGCACCGGCCCTCACGTTGTGCGCGAGGTACGCGCCACCGAGGAGGTCTACGGTCTGCCTGCCAAGCGGCTGGTGGAATTCGGTTACCCCTTGGCAGACAAGCTGATCGAGGCGGGCAAGGCCGAGCGCGCCACCCACGTGGACGGCCCGCGCCGCGAGATCCTCATTGCCCCCTCGTGGCAAGAGGACAACCTGCTGGATTCCTGCATTGACACCCTGATCGAGGCTCTGTACTGTGACGAGTACCACCTGACCGTGCGCCCCCACCCCGAATACGTCAAGCGGTACGGCACACGTATGCAGGCCATCGTGGACAAATATGCCCACCTTGTGGGCGACGGGCTGACCTTTGAGCTGGACTTCACGGTGAACAAATCCGTGTACTCCTCGGATCTGCTCATCACCGACTGGTCGGGCATTGCGCTGGAATACTGCTTTGCCACCCGCCGTCCTGCCCTGTTCGTCAATACCAAGCTCAAGTGCATGAACCCCAACTGGGAAAAGATCGGCCTCGTCCCCACCGAGATCTCACTGCGCGACACCGTGGGCGTATCGGTGGACAAGGACAAGCTGGGTAATTCCCGCGTGATCGTAGAGGATCTGTTTGCCCGTGCCGATGAATTTGAGGTCAAGATCGGCCAGGTTCTCGCCTCCCACATCTACAACGAGGGCAAAGCTGCGCAGATTGGTGCGAATTACTTGCTGACCTCCCTCGTCGAAAAACGAAAAAAACCTTGACATTTCAGCGAAGCTATGGTATAATTTCTTTGTTTGCGGGTACACCTCTGTGGTTGTCCCCTCAGACAGTACCTTGTCTATAAGGAGATGATACCATGCTTTTCCCCGTTACAGCCGCATATATCGATCCCTCGACCACATCCATCGTCATTACATCCATCACCACCATCGCCATTGCCGTAGGCGCTATGGTGGCGATCCTGTGGCGTAAGGCCAAGAAGAAGGTGGCTACCACCCTTCACATCGATGAGAACGCTCACAAAGAGGTAGAAGAGGATCTGGTCATTAATACCGAGGAATCCACACCCATCAACAAGTGATTCGCTCCGTTCGAAATTGCAAATTTTGCCCTCCGTCTTGAACGAAGGGCAGAATTTGCCATTTTTTCGTCCCCTTTTACCCCCGCGCCGTTCAATCAATCTACCCAGTCTACCAAAAAATGAACAAAGAGAGGTTTTGTCATGAAAAAGCTATTTGCCCTCGCCCTGTCCCTTGTGCTTGTCCTGCCCGTGCTGGCATCCTGCGGCGGAAACAACCGCGAAAAGGTCGTCATCTATTCGTCCGCGGAAGATTACCGTATCGAATACATGGAAAAGCGTATGAAGGAGCAATTCCCCCAATATGACGTGCAGATCGAATACCGCTCCAGCGGCGACCACGCCGCCGCCATCAAGGCCGCAGGTAAGGACGTGGCCTGCGATATCAGCCACGATCTGGAATACGGCTATGCCTCCCAGATCGCGTCGCTGGGCTACCTCGCCGATCTTTCCTCGCTGGTGGATTTCTCGGTGTACGCCGAGGACACGGTACAAAGCCAGTACTATGCCCCCGAGATCCGCAACGGCGGTTGCATCGCCGTCAACCTTGACCGTCTGAATGCGCTGGGTCTGAAAAAGCCCACCTGCTACGAGGATCTTCTGGATCCCGCCTACAAGGGGCAGATCTCCATGCCCAACCCCGCCTCCTCGGGCACGGGTTATATGTTCCTTTTGTCCCTTGTCAACGCATGGGGCGAGGACGAGGCTCTCGCGTACTTCGATCAGCTCGCGCCTAACGTGCTGTCCTTCACTGCGTCCGGCTCGGGCCCCGTGACCGCTCTGGCGCTGGGCGAGGTAGCCGTGGGTCTGGGCATGACTCCCGACGCCGTGGCGCAGCTCCGCGAGGGCGTGAATCTTGAGATCCTTTTCTTCGAGGAAGGCTCTCCCTACTCTCTGTACGGCCAGGCCATCATTGCGGGGCGCGAGGAGAAAACCGCCGTCAAGGATGTCTTTGCCTTCCTGACCACCACACTCAACCGCGAGCTGTGCGAAAATTTCTACCCCGAGAAGATCTTTAAGGACACCGACTACAAGCTGGAGCATTTCCCCGAAAACGTGCCTTACGCCAACATGACGGTGGAGGATGCCAGCGCCTATAAGGAGGCTCTGCTCAAGAAGTGGAAGCATTGAAAATGAATCATACCTGCAAGCTCTCTATCCAAAACATCTCCAAGCAATATAAGGGCAGCGGCGGTGATGCCGCGCTGAATCACGTGAGTGTGGACGTGGCCGCGGGAGAATTTCTCTCGGTGCTGGGCCCTTCGGGTTGCGGCAAGACCACCCTGCTCCGCATCATCGCGGGTTTGCTCGCGCCGAGCGAGGGACGAATCCTGCTCGACGGCCGCGATATCACCAATGCCCTGCCGTCTCAGCGTTCGTTGGGCATCGTATTTCAAAACTACGCGCTGTTTGAGAACATGACGGTGTTCGACAACGTCGTCTACGCCGCGAGGCTCAAGGCCAAGCGAGAAAAGAGCGCCACCGCAGCCGAGGTCAAGGAACGCGCGCGGGAGCTGCTGGCCGACTTGAATATCGCCGAGCTGGCAAGCAAATATCCCTGCGCGCTGTCAGGCGGACAGATGCAGCGCGTGGCCATCGCCCGCACCCTCATTCTCAACCCCGACATCATGCTCTTTGACGAGCCCATGTCGGCGCTGGATATTGCCTCCCGCCTGCAGCTTCGGGCGGTCATCAAGGACATTCAAAGGAAATTCGGCACCACCATGATCTACATCACCCACGATCAGGAGGAAGCATTTGCCATGTCGGATCGCATCATGGTGATGGAAAAGGCGAAAATTAGCCAGATCGGCACGCCCGCAGAAATTGTGAGCGCACCCGCAAACGAGTACGTTCGCAGCTTTGTGGTGGACAACCTCCGAGCGAAAATCGCGTCCCTCGGTGCGGTGTTGGGTGAGTGATATGACTATGACCGCTACTGCTACTGCAACCAAAAAAAGCCGTCCGATCGCGGTCGGCGCGAAGGTCAGCAAGATCACCGTTGCTATCGTTCTGGCGTTCGTGGTGGTTCTTCCCCTCGTCCGCATGATGACCTGCCTTTCGGCATCGGACTTTTCGGGCGTGGTGCAAAACCCCAACTTCAAAAAAGCTCTGCTCAACTCGGTAGTCTACACCACCGCCGCCACGGTCATTTCGGTGGTGCTGGCCTATCTTCTCGCCATCTGCACCGTGCGGGTGGACATCAAATGCAAGCGTCTGCTGGGCGTTGTGCTGACACTCCCCATGCTGATACCTTCCATCTCGCACGGCACGGGCCTGATCATTCTGTTCGGAAATAACGGATTGATTACGAATATTCTGGGGATGAACGGCTCCTCCTACATTTACGGCGCGCCCGGCATCATTTTAGGCTCGGTCATGTACGCCTTCCCCGTTGCCTACATTATGCTGTCCGACGTTCTGCGCTATGAGAATATGTCGGTCTATGAGGCGGCGGACATTCTGGGTATCGGACGCTTTCGTGCCTTTTTGCGTATCTCCCTGCCCTATATGAAAAAGCCCTTGATTGCCGCTTTTTTCTCCACCTTTGCCATGATCGTCACCGACTACGGCGTTCCCCTGCGCATCGGCGGACAGGAAAAGACCCTTTCCTCACTGATGTACGAGGAGGCCATCGGGCGGAGCGAGTTGGGACACGGCGCCGTGTACGGGCTCATCCTGCTCATCCCCGCCATATTTGCCTTTGTGATCGATCTTCTTGGCCGTGAGCGCGGCACAACCTCCTTCGTCACCGCCTTAGGCAAGGCCAGCACACGCCCCCTGCACCGCACGCTCGCGTACGTTTTCTGCGGCCTCATGTGCGTCTTCGCTCTTCTCCCCATCGTTGCCTTCGTGCTGCTTGCCCTGGTGGAGAACTACCCCAACGACATGAGCGTTACCTGGCGAAATTTCGCCTACATTTTGGAGGGGGACGGTGGGCGGTATCTCGTCAACTCGCTGGCTATCGCCCTGATAACCGCCATTGTGGGAACATCTATCGGCTTTTTCACCGCCTACCTCACCGCCCGTATGCCTTCGGCGTCCACCAAGGTATTGCACCTTCTCTCCATCACCTCTATGGCGATCCCCGGCATGGTGCTGGGTATTGCCTACCTTATGACCTTTGCGGGAAGCTCTCTGTACGGCACGCTCATGATCCTCGTCATGGCGAACACCGCGCACTTCCTCTCCTCCCCCTACTTGATGATGTATAACAGCTTCGGAAAGATGAACGAGAATTTGGAGGCCGTGGGTGCCACCCTGGGCATCAGCCGCCTTCGCATGCTTTGGCGCGTGTTCCTGCCCCAAAGCTTTGGAACGCTGGCCGAGATGTTTTCCTACCTGTTCGTCAACAGCATGATGACCATTTCCGCCGTCGCATTCCTTGCCAGCAACGACACTCGCCCCATTTCCCTGATGATCAAGGAGCTGGAGCGCAGTCCCCGCATTGGCTATATCGCGGTGGTATCCATCCTCATTTTGCTGGTCAATATTATCATTAAAATCGCGGTGGAGCGCGTAAAAACCGCTTCTGCCCGAAAGCGTATGGAGTAACTATGAAACTAACGAAAAAGCAATTCGACATTCTCGTGTATCTGGAGAGCCATCGCGCGGCGGTTTCCCAGCGCGAGATGGCTACCGAAACCGATATGTCCCTCGGCACGGTCAACAAGATCCTCACCGAATTCGCCGAGGGCGGGCTGGTATCCGACGGCGTGATCACCGAGGCGGGTGTAGAGGCTTTGGAACCCTACCGCGTCAAACGTGCCGTATTCATGGCGGCGGGCTTTGGCTCGCGCCTCGTGCCCATCACCCTCAACACACCCAAGCCGCTGGTGCGTGTGAAGGGCAAGCGCATCATTGATTCCCTGCTGGACGCAGTTACGGCCGTGGGCATTGAGGAGATCTACCTTGTGCGCGGCTATCTGTCTGAGCAATTTGACCAGCTTCTTCTGAAGTATCCAACCATTCGCTTCATCGAGAACCCTGCGTACAACGAAACCAACAACATCTCCTCCGCCTACTGTGCGCGGCATCTGCTGGAAAACAGCTACGTTTTTGAGTCGGATCTTCTGCTCTACAACCCCAGCCTCATCAAGAAATACCAGTACGCCACCAACTATCTGGGCGTTCCCACCGAGGTGACCGAGGATTGGTGCTTTACCGTCAACGCGTCGGGCTACATCAAGAGCATGGTTCTAGGCGGCACCAACTGCTACCACATGTTCGGCATATCCTACTGGAACACCGAGGACGGCGCGCGGCTTTGCGAGGACATTGAAAAGGTCTACAAAACCCCAGGCGGCAAACAGCGGTACTGGGATCAGGTCGCCTTTGACTACTATCCCGAGAACTACAAGATCTCCGTCCAGCCCTGCAGTTTTGAGGATGTGATTGAGATCGACACATTCAACGAGCTCAAGCGGCTTGACCCCAATTATGCCATGTAATGATTTTTCTAACGAAAAACCCGCCTGCGTGCAGTACAAACTGCGCGCAGGCGGGCTTTTTCATTTTTTTGATGATCACTCACTCGAGTGCAAAGACCGAGACGCTCGGAATCATGTGCGGATACAGAACGGTGTTCTCGGTCAGGACGTCCTTCTCCGAAACGGGCTTGGTCATTTCGCTGTCGTAGTACCAGCCCTCAAAAACGTAGCCCTCTCTCTCGGGGATGGGCACATCATACAGGGAGGAGCCTGCTTCCAGCATAACGGGAGTGGGCAGAACCGTAGCCGCCTTGTCTTCCTCGCTCATGGTGTCGGGATGACGGAACGCGACTCTGTGGTAGGTCGTGGGCGAGCCGCTTGCTTCCTTCTCAAGGAACAGAAGCGCGCTTCTCTGGGTTTCTTCTTCGGCTTCGGCGGGACGCGAGCCGCAGGCGGTAAAGGCCATAGAAATTACGAACAAAACACAAAGGAGGGAGATCAGCCAGGCTCTTTTTTTCATTACGTATTTCATATTATTTCTCACTTTCTGTGTAGAATCGAATGGTGGCGGATCGGGAGGAGTGCTTCGTATCACTGCCTTCCTTACGATTAAAGTATAGCAAATTTCTCCACCTCTGTGTACTACCAAAAAACAAAAATTTTGGCCATGTCTTCTCGGGATTTCCCCCCAAAAAACATGGCCATTTTATCGTGTTTTTGGCTATATACGGATCACAGAAAAGCGGCAAACGCATCGCGTCCCACGCCCATTTTATCCGAAACGGCTTGGAGCGCTTGCTTGACACCCGACGCCGACATATCCAGCTTGTCGGCGATCTCCTTGTTCGTCAAGCCAAAGGCGGCGAGTTTGGCAACCTCGCGTTGCTTCGGGGTGAGGGTGGTGATGATGGTTTTTCCGCGCACGGCTCCACTGAGCTTTGACCAGCCCTCGTTATAGATCTTATAGAGCTTTTTCACCTCAAGCCACGCCTCCCGATCCACCGCCGAAAGCCGATCCTCAAGCAGCGATCCGAGGGTGCGTCCGTACTCGGACAGAAGCCCGTACAGACGGTCAGGCAGTGCCAATTCGATGGCTCTGTCAATGTGGCGAACAGCGTCCTCGGTCTTGCCACAGTTATGGTATACGACGGCGCAGGTCATGCGCAAATAGATCTCGGACACAATGGTTTCGTCCGCTTTTGCCCACGATATCATGGGCTCAATGGTACACGGGATCATGGCCATGAGCGAAAGGCCCTGCACACCGTCGAGCTTGTATTCTCTGGTCGCAACGGCGTAGCCCGTGGCGTACAAATACTTTGCGTAATACACCTTGGCGGCGGGGAGCGCGTCCTTGTGCAGAGGCTCAAAGCACCCCGTCTTGAACCACTCGGGGAAGTTCTGCACGTCATACAGCATACTGTCAACCGCCGTGATAGACAAGGAAATGATATCTCTGTCCATATCGTTTTTGGCGGGAGCCTCGGATATATGGATCTTGGCGCGACGCCACATGGCAAGGTCGCCCTTCCAAATCGCGCAGAGCGCGAGCAGCATCCCCGCCGAGATCACCGCGTAAAAGCCCGAGTGCTTACCGAGCAGGTAGTTGGCGCTGTCATACACCTTGTCGATCTCCCCGCGCGAGTACGCCAACGCAGCCCCGAAAAGCACCTGCGCCTCATGGTTGTAGGCAAGGCTCTCGGTCACGCTGTCCGCCGTTCCCGGAGCGCTGTAAAGGTCACTCATGTAAAGGAATGGCGTTTTACGAGGCAGCGGCAGATCCTCGTCATGCTTTTCCCTACCCGCCTTGGTTCTGCCGTCGATGGGCTTGGGTGCATTTTTCGGAATCATCCAGGCACGTCCAAAGCGCGTCGCCCCCTCCACCCTGCCTTTGTGGCAGAGAAGCTGCACCGCGCGCACCGATAGTCCCCACCTCTTGGCAATATCGTTGATCTTGACATATTCCATAACGGCTCCTTTCCGACGCCTACCTTTCAAATTCTATGCTTCGCATTGGCGAAGGATATATCCTTCGCATCAACGCAATTTATTATAACTTATTTTTACTTTTTTGTCAAGTTTTTTAGAAAAGTTTTGTGTTCAAGCCAAAGGTGAAGCGTCCCGCGAACGTATTTGCATACGTATTCGGCAGTATTTCCGCAATCGTTATGGGTGCAGGTATGAGCCTCGTTATGACCGACATTGGCGTGACACTCGGAATCGCAAACGCGATGGTTCCCGGCATCGTAATCGGAATCGTCGGTATGCTTATGGCACTGGTGAACTATCCGATATATAAGAGCATTCTCGGTAGGCGCAAGAAGAAATACGGTGTAAAAATTCTTGAACTCAGCGATAAAATTATGAACAAATAAATTAACATAATGCTCACTCCCCTCAACGACACACTCGGAAACGTATTGATTTACGCGCTTGGCGGCGTATTGTTCGCCTTCGGACTCGGTGCGATCAGCAACGTGGTTTTGAAGAAAACGAGTCTTGTGTAAATAAAAAACAGAAAGGATTGACGGTGAAAGGCTGTCAATCCTTCTTGCTTTAGCGGTTGAAATATTCATAAAAATGTGATATAATAAATATAATAAATTCATCGAAAATCCGGAATTTGACGTAAGATTATGCCATACAAGGAGAACGCATGAGCCTTTTAGCTGACAATCGCAAACGAAAAATATTTATAATCACAACGTCCGTCCTTCTCACTCTTGCAATCATAACAGGAGCTTGCGCCATCTATCTTGGCGACTATTATCGAGCCGACGAGGGGGCAATTGCGGTGTTCAACACAGATGAGAATATTACCGTTTCGGTATCTGACAATGGAAACGTTATATTTGAACCTCAAAATGCTACTCATGGTTTTATATTCTATCCCGGCGGTAAGGTGGAACACCACGCCTATGAGCCGCTTCTTGCAGAGCTGGCAAGAGAAGGAGTTCTGTGCGTACTCGTAAAAATGCCGTTCCATCTCGCCGTGTTTGATATCAACGCCGCAGACGGCATACAGGAGCAGTATCCCCAAATTGAAGATTGGTATATAGGCGGTCATTCGCTCGGTGGATCAATGGCGGCATCCTATCTTGAAAAGAACGCCGAGGACTATGAAGGACTCATTCTGCTTGGCTCATACTCGACGGCGGATCTATCCGATACAGACCTTGACGCGCTTTCGATCTACGGCAGCGAGGACAAGGTAATGAACCGTGAGAAATATGATGAGAACAAGTCAAACCTTCCAAACGGTTTTACCGAAATTGTCATTGAAGGAGGATGCCACGCTTACTTTGGTATGTACGGAGCGCAGGACGGTGACGGTACGCCGACGATCAGCAACCAAGAACAGATATATCTAACGGTTGAATACATTGTTAAAGCAATGGAATGAGAAATTAAAGAAACATAATATTCAAAGGCAACGCTGAAATACGGCGTTGCCTTTTCTGAATTCAACACTTTTTGTCAAACGTGTTGTTCCATTTACTCCCTAAAAATACTAAAATATATTCAAGAATTTTCAAGAATTTTTCTGAAAAGTCGAAAACACAAACAAAACTTTAACATTTGTGTGCTAAAATATAGGTGTATAAGTGAAAATATGCTCCCCGGAGGACGAAAATATGTTCAAAATTTTAATTGTGGAGGATGACAGAGATCTGAACCGTTCCGTCTGTTCTTTCTTGAACAACAGCGGATATGAGGCGATCGGTTGCCTTGATGCAGAGAGTGCTTATGACGAGATGTATAAGAACACCTTTGACTGTATCGTATCGGATATTATGATGCCCGCCGTCCATGGACGGCAGATCGACGGCTTTGAGTTTGCCAAAACCGTGCGTTCGCTCAATAACGATATTCCCATCTTGTTTATGACCGCCCGTGATGATTTTGCCTCTAAGCAAAGAGGCTTCCGCATCGGTATCGACGATTATATGATCAAGCCCATCGACCTTGACGAGCTTTTCTTGCGCATCGGCGCGCTTCTTCGCCGTTCCAAGATCGCATCGAGCCGTCGCCTTGAGGTTGGCAATTTTGTGATGGATGCCGACGAGCGTACCGCTATGCTCGGTGACGAGGAAATATCCCTTACACAAAGAGAATTTGATCTGCTCTACAAGCTCCTGTCCTACCCCAAAAAGACCTTTACCCGTACACAACTGATGGACGAATTTTGGGACGTGGATACGCAGACAAGCACGAGAACGGTTGACGTGTATATGACCAAGCTCCGCGCAAAGCTCTCGGATTGCGACTCCTTTGAGATTCAGACCGTTCACGGACTCGGCTATAAGGCGGTGATCAAATGAAAAAGCTACTCAGCACCATCAGCAATTTCTTCATCTTTTTTCTGCTTTCCGCATTTGTAACCTCCTGCTGCGTTATGCTGTTTGTTTCTTTATTGCAGAGTTCTATCGGTCGCGCGTTCACACAGGAGGAAATTACGGTTGCGGCAAAGATTACGATGCTCAACGTGATACTGTTGAGCGTAGGTATGGCTATCATCGACTACGTTCGCCGTAAATTCACCGTAGAGCGCCCCGTAAAAAGAATCACCGAAGCAACCTCCAAAATGATGGAGGGCGATTTTAGCGTTCGCATACATCCCACCGCAAAGTTTGCTACCGACGATAGCTTTAATGAAATTATTGATTGCTTCAACAAGATGGCGTCCGAGCTTTCGGGCGTTGAAACGCTCCGAACCGATTTCATTGCCAACGTATCCCACGAAATGAAAACGCCCCTCGCCGTGATGCAGAACTACGGAACGCTTCTGCAAGCCCCCGACCTTCCCGAGGAAAAACGGATTGAATATGCAAAGACAATCACCGATGCTTCGCGCCGTCTTGCCGATATGATGACGAATATTCTGAAGCTCAACCGCCTGGAAAATCAGCAGATCTATCCCAACCCCACCACCTTTGACCTTGGAGAGCAGCTTTGCGAAAGCCTGCTCCAATATGAGAGCGTTTGGGAGAGAAAGAATATTGAGATCGAAACCGATATTGCCGAGGGCGTACTCGTTTCTGCTGACACGGAACTTCTGTCACTTGTATGGAACAATCTTTTCTCCAACGCCTTCAAGTTCACCGAGGACGGCGGTAAGGTAACGCTTACACTTGCGGCTGACGAGGAATACGCTACCGTCAAAATTGCCGACACGGGGTGCGGAATGAGTGCCGAGGTTGGAGCGCACATCTTTGAGAAATTCTATCAAGGCGACACCTCTCACGCAACGCAAGGTAACGGACTTGGCTTAGCTCTCGTCAAAAGAGTGGTTGATATTATGCAGGGTGAGATCGGTGTAGAAAGCGCCGTTGGTGTAGGAACAACCTTTACGGTCAGGATCAGGAGGGCAAATTATGGACCCGATGAAGCTCGGTAAAGCCTTACTGTTTCCGCATATTTCCATAATGATATTGCTTGTCCCAATAGCCACCGTTTTGCTCGTAGGCTCAATGGTGTTTATCGGAACGGAATCGGTCATAGCGTATATCTCTTACGTTCTCGCCGCCTATACTTTGACAGTTTGGTGCTTTAAAATACCGTATTTGATCCGTTTTTTCAAAACATTTAAGGACGAAAATAAATATGCGAGAAGATGGCAGGACGACGTTCGCCTACGTGTGAATATGTCGCTCTACGGTTCTCTTGCATGGAATGCTCTGTATGGACTTTTTCAACTGTGGCTCGGTTTTTACCACCATACGTTTTGGTTCTATTCGCTCGGTGCGTACTATATCTGTCTTGCTGTGATGCGGTTCTTTCTGCTGTTACATACGAGAAAGTTCGCTCCAGGAGAGAGAACGGAAACCGAGCTTCAAAAGTACCGCGCCTGCGGTGCTGTATTCCTTGTCATGAACCTTGCTCTTGCGCTCATCGTGTTCTTTATGGTCTATTGGAACAGAACCTTCCAGCATCATATGATCACAGCAATTGCGATGGCGGCATATACCTTCACTGCATTTACCATGGCAATCATAAATGTTATTAAATACAAAAAATATAATAGTCCCGTTTTTTCCGCATCCAAGGCAATCAGCTTGGCGGCGGCTCTCGTGTCAATGCTCACGCTTGAATCCACAATGCTCACGACCTTTCGTGACGGAACAATGACGGCTACTGCGCAAAAATGGATGCTTGGTGCAACGGGAGGTGCAATTTGCGCACTCATCGTTGCAACTGCAATTTATATGATCGTCATAGGAACAAAGAAATTAAAACAGTTAGAATCAGAGGTTAAAAATGGAAAACAACAATGAAAATAAAGGCTTTCAGTACACCTACTCTGCCCGTAAGCAGGCAGAGCTCAAGCGCATTCGTGAGAAATATACACCCGCGACAGAAGCCGAGGATAAGATGGCTCGCCTACGCAGACTCGATGCAGGTGTAACGCAAAAAGCGCAGGTTGTTGCGCTGATTTTCGGTATCGTCGGCGCATTGATACTCGGCGCAGGCATGAGCCTTTGTATGTCAGACTTCGCGGAGATTCTCGGCTCGTACAGAGATATGGCAATGCTTATCGGCATTCCGATTGGTTTGGTCGGCGGTGTTCTCGCGGCTCTTGCCTACCCGATGTATAACCTTATCGTCAAGCGTGAAAGAAGGAAAATTGCTCCCGAAATTATCCGTCTGACCGACGAGCTTATGAAGTGAGGAACGCATATAAAGCCTGAAATCAAAGAGATAATTATAGATATGCTCTCGGATGCAGGCATCAATCCTTGGGATATCGGCAAGGACTTCATGTGGCTCGATAATAATTACGATGAGCCTACCGATCAGATGAACGAGATTGTTATGAAATAGTATAGAAAATTATTTAGCTGAAAAGCTTGTGAACAGTCCAAAGCAAGTTAAAATCGAGATCTACTACAAGTACCCACAAAACAATAATCCCGATGACACGAACAGCCCCGAATTGTACGATACAGACAATTCGAGGCTGTTCAACAAGGATCGTCGGGATTTCTGCGTTTCTTCCGGAACGTGGCCGTCCAAGCGGCGGGTGGCGGTCACTGACAGGCATATCATTTACGCCGCCGACCTTGGAGCATAAAGAAAAACCAGTCAAACCGTGTGGTTCGACCGGTTCTACTATGGTGGAAACGAGGGGGCTCTGAACCCCGCTCGGCAAAGCCGAGCCTCAAACTGCTCTCCGCTCCCGTTGGTCGCTATAGATCGGTATTCTTTTTCTAAACTTGCAGTTTGAACATGGGTTGATCCTCCCTGCATATTCACCAAAAAGAGCAGCAGGCGATAACGCCTGCTGCTCTTTTTGGTGGAAACGAGGGGGCTCGAACCCATGACCTCACGGATGTGAACCGTGCGCTCTAACCAGCTGAGCTACGCTTCCGCAACGGTGATATTATAGCATACTTCTTTTCAAATTGCAAGCCCTTTTTTGAAAAAAGTTCAATTTTTTTCTTCAACAAAATGCAGGGATCAAACATCGAATTTTGCGTATATTTCGCAGAACCTATTGACGAAAAGGCAGAAAAGTGGTACAATACATATATCTGTTTTGATCGGAGGTATTGATCTTGAAAGCAGTTACATTGCAAGAAAACGGTATGTACCTTGTAAACGGCATACCCACCCCTACGTCCGCCGTATCGCCCGAGGAGGCGCGCCGCGGAACCATTGCCTACTCCATTCTGAAGGCACACAACGTGTCGGGCAATATGGACAAGCTGAACGTCAAATTTGATGCGCTTGTCTCTCATGACATTACTTACGTCGGTATCATCCAGACCGCCCGCGCCAGCGGACTGAAGGAGTTCCCGATCCCCTACGCTATGACCAACTGCCACAACAGCCTGTGCGCCGTTGGCGGCACCATCAACGAGGATGACCACGTGTTCGGTCTGTCGGCCGCCAAGAAGTACGGCGGTATCTACGTGCCCGCCAACCAGTCGGTTATCCACTCCTATGCCCGCGAGGAGCTGGCAGGATGCGGCAAGATGATCCTCGGCTCGGACTCCCACACCCGTTACGGTGCGCTCGGTACGATGGGTGTTGGTGAGGGCGGTCCTGAGCTCGTTAAGCAGCTTCTCAAGAATACATACGACATCAACCGCCCCGAGGTAGTCATGGTGTATCTGCACGGCACGCCTCGCCACGGTATCGGCCCGCACGACGTGGCTCTCGCTCTCGTCGGCGCAACCTTCTCCACGGGCTTTGTCAAGAACAAGGTGCTGGAGTTCGTTGGCCCCGGTGTCAAGAATCTCTCCATTGATTTCCGTAACGGCATCGACGTTATGACCACCGAGACCACCTGCCTCTCCTCCATCTGGGTGACCGACGAGATCACGCAGAAGCACTTTGAGGCACACGGTCGTCCCGAGGATTACCGCGAGCTGTCTCCTGCTGACGTGGCTTACTACGACAGCATGATTGATATCAACCTCGACGAAATGGAATCCATGATCGCGCTTCCCTTCCATCCTTCCAACGTTTACACCATCCACGACTTCCTTGCCAACGCCAAGGAAATTCTGGCATCGGTCGAGGCCGAAGCCGCCGCCAAGTTCAAAAAGGCAAAGATCTCCCTCGTGGACAAGGTGCAGGCTGACGGCAGCGTAATGGCGGATCAGGGTATCATTGCAGGCTGCGCGGGCGGTATGTTTGACAGCATCGACGAGGCGGCCGCCATTCTGCGCGGTGGCTCTACCGGCAACGGCTACTTCTCTCTGTCGGTATATCCCACCTCCGTTCCCGTTTCTCTGGAGCTGACCAAGATCGGCGTTACGGCTGACCTGCTCAGCGCGGGAGCGGTCATCAAGCCCTCCTTCTGCGGACCTTGCTTCGGAGCCGGCGACGTACCTGCCAACAACGGTCTCTCCCTCCGTCACACCACCCGTAACTTCCCCAACCGCGAGGGTTCTAAGCCCGGTGAGGGTCAGCTTTCAGGCGTAGCGCTGATGGATGCCCGTTCCATTGCCGCCACCGCGCTCAACGGCGGTAAGATCACTGCCGCGACCGACGTGGAGTACGACTACACACCCCACGAGTATCACTTCGACAAGTCGGTTTACGAGAAGCGTCTGTACTATGGCTACGGCAAGGCCGATCCCTCGGTTGACCTGATCCTCGGTCCCAACATCACCGACTGGCCCAAGCAGTACGCGCTGACCGACAACATTCTGCTCGAGCTGGCCGCGGTCATCCGCGATCCCGTAACCACCACCGACGAGCTGATCCCCTCGGGTGAAACCTCGTCCTACCGTTCCAATCCCCTGCGTCTGTCCGAGTTCGCTCTGTCCCGCCGTTGCCCCGATTACGTCGGCAACTCCAAGGCTGTTTCCGCCCAGGAGGCCGATCGCCGCGACGGCAAGCTCTCGGATCACCTGCGCGCCGTTCTCTCCGCCGTTGGCAACGCCGACGAGCTGGCCAAGAACACCCAGTTCGGTTCCTGCGTATTTGCCAACAAGCCCGGTGACGGCTCTGCCCGTGAGCAGGCTGCCTCCTGCCAGAAGGTGCTGGGCGGTTTCGGCAACATCTGCTACGAGTACGCCACCAAGCGCTACCGTTCCAACTGCATCAACTGGGGTATCCTTCCCTTCACTCTTCCCACCGATGCCGAGTTCCCCTACGAGGTCGGTGATTGCGTATTTGTGCCGAACATTCGCGAGGCTGTCGCAAACGGCAAGGAGGTTATCGAGGCAACCGTCGTCAAGGCAGACGGTACGACCGCGCCCATCACGCTCAACCTGATCGGTCTGACTCCCGACGAGAAGGAGATCATACTGGAAGGCTGCCTGATGAACTACTACGCGGCTCACATGGAGTAATGGATACGTCGGGGCTTTTCCCCGTACCCCGCACAAGGAACTTTTTGTAAAAAGTTCCTTGTGAATCCTCAAAAATTTCAAAAATTCTTTTGAAAATCGGAGACCTGAATCATGGAAAAGATTAGAATGACAACGCCCCTCGTCGAGATGGACGGGGATGAAATGACAAGAATCCTGTGGCAGATGATCAAGGACGAGCTGCTCCTGCCCTTCGTTGACCTCAAGACAGAGTACTACGATCTCGGTTTGGTCAAGCGTGAGGAGACCAAGGACCAGATCACCATTGACGCCGCCAACGCCAACAAGAAGTACGGTGTCGCCGTCAAGTGCGCCACCATCACCCCCAACAAGCAGAGAGTCGAGGAATACAACCTCACCGAGATGTGGAAGTCCCCCAACGGCACCATCCGCGCCATTCTGGACGGTACGGTGTTCCGTGCCCCTATCCTGATCGACTCCATCCGTCCCGTGGTGCGTAACTGGAATAAGCCCATTACCATTGCTCGTCACGCATACGGTGATATCTACAAGGCAACCGAGTATCGCGTGCCCACCGAGGGTAAGGCTGAGCTGGTCTTTACCGATAAGGACGGCAATGAGTCCTTCCGCAAGACCATTTACGATTTCGAGTGCGCGGGCGTGCTTCAGGGCTCGTACAACAAGGATAACTCCATCCGCTCCTTTGCTCACGCCTGCTTCAAGTACGCGCTGTCCACGAATCAGGATCTGTGGTTCTCCACCAAGGACACCATCTCCAAGCAGTACGACCAGACCTTCAAGCTGATCTTCCAGGAGATCTACGACGCCGAGTACAAGGCGCAGTTTGAGGCGGCAGGCATCCGTTACTTTTATACGTTGATCGACGATGCCGTGGCTCGCGTCATCCGCTCCGAGGGCGGCTTCATCTGGGCTTGCAAGAACTACGACGGTGACGTTATGTCCGACATGGTATCCACCGCGTTCGGTTCTCTCGCTATGATGACCTCTGTGCTGGTTTCCCCCGACGGAAACTTCGAGTATGAGGCGGCTCACGGCACCGTAACCCAGCACTACTACCGCTACCTCAAGGGCGAGGAGACCTCCACCAACCCCATGGCAACCATCTACGCATGGACGGGTGCGCTCCGCAAGCGCGGCGAGCTGGACAACCTGCCCGAGCTGATGGCATTTGCCGATAAGCTGGAGGCAGCTTGCATTCAGACGCTCAACGACGGTATCATGACCAAGGATCTCGTTGGTCTTGTATCCGAGGGATTTACGGCCACCGCGGTCAATTCCGCCGCATTTATCGCCGCCATCCGCGAGAGACTGGAAAAGAGCCTTGCATAATAACTTGCAAAAATAAAATGAAAGCTCCTTGTGCCCAACGGCTCAAGGAGCTTTCTGTACTTATAGATTAAAGCTGTGTCAGCTTCTCGGTTACGAAGGCGATTTGGCGGAGAACCGACTCGACCGAGGTACCGCCCTCGGAAATGCGCTTTCTGACGCAGGTATCCAGGCTGATCTCCTCGAACAGATCCTCTCCAAAGAGGGGGCTGTAGCTTTGGTAGACATCCAGGGGCAGGGTTTCCAGCACCTTCCCGTCGGCAATGCAACGAGCCACGATCTGCCCCGAGATCTTGTACGCCGTGCGGAATGGGAGTCCCTTGCGCACGAGATAATCCGCCATATCGGTGGCGTTGATGAAGCCGTTGCCTGCCGCGCGGCGCATATTCTCGGGGATGGACTTCATGGTTGCCACCATAGGTGCCATAACCGCGAGGCACATCTTGATGGTATCCACGCAGTCAAATACGCGCTCCTTGTCCTCCTGCATATCCTTGTTGTAGGCCAAGGGCAGACCCTTAAGGGTGGTGAGAAGCGCCACGAGGTCACCATAGACACGACCCGTCTTACCACGGATCAGCTCGGCCATATCGGGGTTCTTCTTCTGGGGCATGATGGACGAGCCCGTGGTATAGGCATCCGAGAGCTCCACGAACTTGAATTCCCAGCTCGACCACAGAATAATCTCCTCTGAGAAGCGGGAGAGGTGCATCATGAGAACCGACACGTCGCTCATGAATTCCACCGCAAAATCGCGGTCGGAAACGCCGTCCAGACTGTTGAGGCAGATATCGTCGAAGCCCAGCTTGGCTGCCTCAAAGCGGCGGTCGGTATCGTAGGTCGTACCAGCCAGAGCACAGCTTCCGATCGGGGATACGTTCAGGCGTCGGGCGCAATCACGCAGGCGGTCAATATCACGCAGGAGCATCATAGCGTACGCCATGAGATGATGCCCGAAGGTGATGGGCTGCGCGCGTTGCAGGTGGGTGTAGCCGGGCATGATGGTGTCGGCATTGACCTTGGCCTGCTCCACGAGAGCCTCCAGCACATCGCGAATCAGCCCGATAATCTCGGTGATCTCATCGCGCAAATACATACGCAGATCCAGCGCGACCTGATCGTTACGGCTACGCGCGGTGTGAAGCTTCTTGCCCACGTCGCCCAGACGAGCCGTCAGCTCCTGCTCAACGAACATATGGATGTCCTCGCAGGACATATCGATCGCCAGCTTTCCGCTGTCAATATCTGCAAGGATGCCCTCAAGTCCCGCAATCAGGGTGTCGGCCTCCTCATTGGTAATGATATTGCGTGCGCCCAGCATGGCGGCGTGCGCCATACTGCCCGTGATGTCCTGACGGTACATACGGGAGTCAAAATGGATAGAGGAATTAAAATCATCGGCGATCCGATCGGTCACACCGTCGGTTCTGCCTGCCCACATTTTTGCCATAATGGATTTCCTTTCCGATTACATATTACGTGGTCAAATTACTTTGCATCATTCCAGCTCAAATGCGCCCGTATAGAGCTGGTAGTAGGTTCCCTTCTCTTCGATCAGCTTTTGGTGGTTACCGCGCTCGATGATGCGCCCGTGATCCAGCACCATGATCACGTCGGAATTCATGACCGTGGAGAGACGGTGCGCAATGACGAACACGGTGCGTCCCTCCATGAGCTTATCCATGCCTCGCTGAACAATGGCCTCGGTACGGGTATCAATGGAGGAGGTTGCTTCGTCCAGAATCATGACAGGGGGATCGGCCACGGCGGCGCGCGCGATGGCAATGAGCTGGCGCTGACCTTGCGAGAGATTGGCGCCGTTGTTGGTCAGCTCGGTCGCGTACCCGCGCGGCAGGCGGGTAATGAAATCGTCCGCGCCTGCCAAGCGGGCGGCGGCGATGCATTCCTCGTCGGTAGCATCCAATTTACCGTAGCGGATGTTATCCATAACCGTTCCCGTAAACAGATTGGTTTCCTGCAAGACGATGCCGAGAGAACGGCGGAGATCCGACTTTTTGATCTTGTTGACGTTGATGCCGTCGTAACGGATCTTACCGTCGGCAATGTCGTAGTAGCGGTTGATGAGGTTGGTAATGGTGGTCTTACCCGCGCCCGTTGCGCCAACAAATGCGACCTTTTGACCGGGCTCGGCATACACCGACACGTTATGGAGGACGGGCTTATCGGGCGAATATCCAAAGTCCACGTCTACCATGCGCACGTCACCGCGCAGGGGGGTATAGGTCAGCGTACCGTCACCGTGGGGATGCTTCCACGCCCAGTGGCCCGTGCGCTCGGAGGTTTCGGAATAGGTTCCGTCCTCGTTCACCTTCGCATTGACCAGCGTGACGTATCCGTCATCGGTTTCGGGATGCTCGTCCATCAACGCGAACACGCGCTGAGCGCCTGCCAGTGCCATGATGATGGAATTGAACTGCTGGGACACCGAGTTGATGTTACCCGTAAACTGCTTGGTCATGTTGAGGAACGGTACGGCAATGTCAATGGTCATGACCGACACGCCGAGGAAGATGGACTGAATACCCACGTTCCGCACACCGCCGAGTAGAAATAGTCCGCCCACCGTCGCGCAGATCACGTACAGAATATTACCGATATTCATGATGATGGGGCCGAGCATATTGGCATAAGCATGCGCGCGGCGGCTATCCTCAAACAACTGCTCGTTGATTTCATCGAAATCACGGACAGCCTCCTCCTCGTGGCAGAACACCTTGATGACCTTCTGGCCGTTCATCATCTCCTGCACGTAGCCCTCGGCGCGTGCGATGGATTGTTGCTGACGGATGAAATACTTGGCAGAGCCGCCTCCGAGCTTACCCGACACAAGGATCATAGCCGTAACGCCCGCCAGCACCAGCAGCGTCATCCACACGCTGTACC
This sequence comes from uncultured Clostridia bacterium, assembly GCA_904502015.1. Classification (GTDB taxonomy): domain Bacteria; phylum Bacillota; class Clostridia; order Oscillospirales; family CAG-272; genus CAMEON01. The sequence goes on from CAJGEA010000004.1 coordinate 20,446, forward strand.
ACAGCATGATGGACAGCACCGATACCACGATCACACCCGATTGCAGAAGGCTGGGGAGCGATTGCGATACGAGCTGACGCAGGGTGTCAATATCGTTGGTATAGTAGCTCATGATGTCGCCGTGCTTGTGCGTATCGAAATATTTGATGGGCAGATTTTGCATACCATCAAACATCTTGCAACGGATCTTATGAAGGAAGCCGTGGGTGATGTACGCCATGAGCTGGTTGTAGAGCGTGATCAGGATCATGGCTATACTATACAGAACGATCAGGGTGATGATAAGGGGCATAATCTCCGTCTTGGCAGACGCCCAATCGGTGTTCCCCGCTTCCAGATATCTGTCAATAATTTTCAGCACCTTTTGGGTGAAGATTGCAGGAATCGAGGACACCACTGCGGAGAGAACAATGCAGATGCAGGTAACGGGCAGAAGTACAGGATAGGCGGAGAATACCAGCTTCAGAACGCGCTTCAGTACCTTGACGTCAAGCTTGCGCTTGGGGGGCTGATGCGTCGTGTTATTAACTTGCTTACTCATGATCTGCATCCTCCTTTCCGCCAATCTGCTGCGTATAGACCTCGCGGTAAATCTCGCAGGAGGTAAGAAGCTCGGCGTGCGTTCCCTGCGCCACGATGCGCCCGCCATCCATGACCAGAATCATGTCGGCGTCCTGCACCGAGGAAACACGTTGCGCGATGATGATCTTGGTGGTTTCGGGGATGTACGAGCGGAAGCCCATGCGAATGAGGGCGTCGGTTTTGGTATCCACCGCGCTGGTGGAATCATCAAGAATCAGGATCTTGGGCTTTTTGAGCAGTGCGCGCGCGATGCAAAGGCGTTGCTTCTGACCGCCCGACACGTTGGTTCCGCCCTGCTCGATCTTGGTGTCATATCCTTCGGGGAAGGACTCGATAAAATCGTGAGCCTGCGCCAGCTTGCAAGCCTCAATCAGCTCTTCATCGGTCGCATCGGGATCGCCCCAACGGAGGTTTTCCTTAATCGTACCCGAGAACAGCAGGTTCTTTTGCAGTACCATGGCAACCGAGCCGCGCAGGGCATTCAGATCGTACTCGCGCACGTCCTTGCCGCCAACCTTGACGGCGCCCTCGGTGGCATCGTACAGACGGGGAATGAGCTGCACCAGCGAGGATTTGCTGGATCCCGTACCGCCGAGAATGCCGACGGTCATGCCCGAGCGGATGTGGAGTTCAATATTGGACAGCGCAAACTGCTCTGCCTCAGCGGAATACTTGAAGCTCACGCCCTCAAAATCCACCGATCCGTCGGGCACCTCGGTCACGGCGTTATCGGGCGAGGTCAGAGAGGGCTCCTCCTCCAGCACCTCATAGATGCGTTTGATGGATTCCGAGGAGATGGTGAGCATGACGTAGATCATGGACAGCATCATGAGCTGAATGAGGATCTGCATACCGTAGGTCAGCATGGCCGAAATGGCGCCTACGTTGAAAATCTGCCCACCGCTTTTAATAATAATACTTGAGCCCACCAAAAGCACGAAGACCATATTTGCATACACGCAAATTTGCATCAAGGGGGAGTTGAGAGCAACGATGCGCTCGGCGCGGGTGAAGTCATCCCGAATATCCGCAGCGGCAATACCAAACTTCTCTTTCTCGTGCTCCTCACGGGAAAAGCCTTTGACCACGCGCATACCGCGTACGTTTTCCTCAATGGATTCGTTGAGTCGGTCGTACTTGCGGAATACGGCGCGGAAGGCAGGCATCGCGCGGCGGCTGATCAAAAACAGGCCGAAGGCAAGAAGAGGCACGATCACAACGAAGGAGAGCGCCAGCTTGCCGCCCATATACGCCGCCATGATGATGGAGAAAATGAGCATGAGGGGGGCACGCACGGCCGTGCGAATGATCATCATATACGCCATCTGCACGTTGACCACGTCGGTGGTCAGTCGGGTGACGAGGGACGTAGCGGAAAACTTGTCGATATTCTCAAACGAATACCCTTGAATCTTGCGAAAAATATCACCTCGCAGATTTTTGGCAAAGCCCGTAGAGGCGCGGGCGCAGGTCTTGGCGGCGATACCGCCGCAGGTCAGGGACAAAATTGCCATAATGACAAGCAATCCGCCCAATTTGAGAATATCCGTCATACCCGACCGTTGCTGGATCAGGTCGATCATCTCGGCGGTGATAAACGGAATAAATGTTTCGATAACAGCCTCGCCCAAAATGAACAAAAGCGTCAATATGGAGGCCATTTTATATTCACGCACCGATGCGGTAAAGCGTTTCAGCATGCTGTGATTCCCTCTCTTTTTTACACATTTTTCGGCAACAAAAACGTTAACCGCAAACTAATTAATTATATCCGATTTTGCCTTCCGTGTCAAGTAGAAAATTCACCAATTTTTGCACCTGCATACAAATTGATCATGGCAAATTTCAGTTGAGTACAAACAGAAGCTTTCATCCTTAGCACAGGTATATTCTTGATCTTGATGAACATTGGTCGGCTTGTGTTGGCGGTGAAATTTACAACACGTGGAAATGCAGCGGGGAGATGGTAAATTTTGTCTACGAGTAAACACACAAGCCCTCCGCGAATCTCACGGGGGCTTGTATTGCATCATATCTGTTTATATGAGCCATCGACGGATAATTTTCCACTCATCTACCAGTTGTTGCATAGATTTTGCCGCGTTGGCCGGGCTGGTTGAGGGTAGTTGAATGGTCGGTATGCCGACGAGCGGTTGTTGGTACAGTCGGTAGAGCTTTGTGGCCACCGCTCCGTTGGTGCATACGGCTTGCAGCGTTCCCTGTCCTACGATGGGCGATAGGTCGGTAGGGATTACGTCAGTAATCGTGCTGTCTGCGCTTCCTTGGATGCTGCAGGAGGCGATGACGTCCCATAACGCGATGCCGTGAGAGGTCAGCATTTGAACCTTTTGTTCCACCGTTTCGGGCAAAGGCTCGTCAAACACAGCCGCCATCACGCGCCAAAATCGGTTTTGGGGATGACCGTAGAAAAAGCCGATCTCCCTTGATTTCACTGAAGGAAAGCTCCCCAATATCAACACGCGCGGCTCTGTCCCGCACACGGGCGGGATGGGATGCTCGGTCATGCGCCCATCACCTTCAGGCTGAACGCAGGACACGGCAGGTTGTTGCCGCCACGCAGGTCGGCCTCATCGGGCAGGACGCGCAGCGAGTAGGCATAGTTCACGCGAGTAACGTCAGCCCCCTCGGGAACGTCCACCACAACGGCGCATCGGCTTGCCAGCGCGGCGTGCGCCGACACGCGATTCTCGTACTCGCCGACGGAAAAGCCCTGGACCTCCATGCCGTAGCTGTCCGCAGGCGAGTGACCGCTGACGATCAGGCCTGCGCCCACGTCCAGAAATTCTACCGTGATCTGCTTTCGATCAGCAGAAAGAGTGGCCATCACGGGGCGGGGAGAGCCAGCCTCGCTGATACGGCCAATGGAATATTCCTTTGCCAGCGCGAGCTTGGCAAGACGCTCACCCAGCTCCCATTTGCGGGGAGAGTGAGCCCAATCGGGATGCCCCTCGGGCGCACCGAGATCCATATCCACCGTCAAGGTGGAATCGGAAATGATGGAGATCGCATCGAATTGCTTGATACGGATCACGTCGTGATAGGGGAAGAACTGCGTTCCCTCCTCGCGGTAATCCGAAAGCTGGACGTTGTAGAAGGGGAAGTTGAATCCAAAGCGGGCTCGTTCGTCGGCGACCAGCAGTGCCAATTCGTAATCGTACTTTTGCGCCAGTGCAAGATCGCCCCCCTCGCTCTCGCCTTGGAAGAACAGCATACCCTTGAACTGTAAGCCCTCAAACGGATGAATCAAGGTATTGTAGTATCCCGCCTCACGCACGTTCGCGCCGTGGAAATACCCTTCTCCGTGTGCCAGCTCCTCAGGGATCAGCTCGCGGATGCACGCGCCCCCCGCCGCCATCATGATCATGCCGAGCGGCACGTCCACGTGATGGGACACCTCTTTGGCAAAGTGCCATCCCATGGCCGAAAATGCCAGCGACGCTTCCCTGTCGGGACGCTTCCAGCGCCAATCGGGACAGATCACGTCGGGCTGAGGTACCTGACAATACTCCTGGTGGGTGAATACGAACGCCTGCGTTTGGCTGAACAGACGAAAATTGTCGTCCTCGGAAAACTCCACGCTGGGGGTGAGCGTCATGCAGGGGGCCATATTCATCTCGGCGTTGGATTGTCCGCCGATCATCCACACGTCACCGAGCAGAATATCCTCGAAGGTCACCGTGTGCCCGCGATCATCTGATATCACCATGATCTGCGGCTCACAGGTGTAAAGATGTGAGGAAAACGTGAGTCGCCAACGGTTGTTTTCGTTTACTTCTACCGTGACCGTCTCACCCATAAAGCACCCCGCCACGCGGCTGCCGGGGGTATCCGAAAAGCCCCAAACGGAGATGGGCTTCTCTCTCTGAAGCACCATGTGCGAGGAAAAGACACCCGAGACCTTAAATTCAGGGCAGACCCACACCTGTGCGCCACCGTCAGTGGTGGTTTTTTTCTCATTTGTCGGAAGAGCTAATGATGAATCCATATCGTATCAATACCTTTCTGTCATTTTTAAACGATTACAAAACCGAGTCAGCCTGAATAAACCGTCCTCGGCCGTGTGCATACTCTCATTATATACCTTAAAGTCTTTTTTGACAAGTACCACCGCGCGTCTTTTTTCAATTTTCGCACAGAGAACAAGGAGAACCTATCATGAAGATCGCTTTTTTCGACTCGAAGCCATACGACAGGCCCTCGTTTGAGAAATATAGCACACAAAGCGGCGTTGCCCTCAAGTTTCTGGAAGCCAAGCTGAACGAGGACACAGTGGATCTGGCACGGGGCTGTGACGGTGTATGCGTGTTCGTCAACGATACGGTCAACGCCGCGGTCATCGACCGACTCGAGGAGCTGGGCATTTCTCTGATAGCCTTACGTTGCGCGGGATTCAATAACGTAGACGTACGCCATGCCTTCGGCAAGGTTCACGTGTTGCGTGTACCCGCCTACTCGCCCTACGCGGTTGCCGAGCACACCATGGCGCTGCTCCTGACCTCCATCCGCCGCATTCATAAGGCGTATATTCGCACGAGAGATTTTAATTTCAGTCTCAGCGGCTTTACGGGCTTTGACCTGTACGGAAAGACGGTCGGTGTGATCGGCACGGGACGTATCGGGCGGGTATTCATGGACATCTGCCGCGGATTTGGCATGAACGTGCTGGCATATGACAAATACCCTGCCGACGATCCCGCGATCCACTACGTCGGTATGGACGAGCTGCTGGAGCAGAGCGACGTGATTTCCCTGCACTGCCCCCTGACCGAGGAGACTTATCACATGATGGATAGCACGGCGTTTGACAAATGCAAAAAGGGCGTTGTTCTGCTCAACACCTCGCGCGGTGCGCTGGTGGATGCCGAGGCGTTGCTGTCGAGCATCAAATCCCGCAAGGTGGGGGCCGCTTGTCTGGACGTGTACGAGGAGGAATCCGATGTCTTCTTTGAGGACAACTCGGGACACATCATGGAGGACGATGTGCTGGCGAGGCTGATCTCCATGCCCAACGTCATCGTAACCTCTCATCAGGCGTTTCTGACCGAGGAGGCTCTCGCCAACATCGCCGAAACCACAATTCGAAATATCGTGACATTTGAGAAGGAAGGCACGTGCGATAACGAGCTGTGTTATCGGTGCGGCCGAATCGAGGATTGCAGAAATCAGCGTCCGCAAAAATGCTTTTGACAAAATACGGGGATGACCGACGTGAGCGGTCATCCCCGTTCGTATTATGCGCGATTCAACTCATCCAGCGAAGCGCGGATATCCTCGTGCTTGTCGATCAGCATAGCGGCGGTATCGCGGTCGCAGTTGCCCAGCTCCATCAGGATGCGGATGCAACGGTCGCGAAGCTTGGCGTTGGTGGGCTTGACGTTGATCATCAGGTTGCCAACCACCTTGCCAGTCTTGATCATAGCACCCGTAGACAGCATATTGAGTACCAGCTTCTGTGCCGTACCTGCCTTGAGGCGGGACGAACCCGTGATGACCTCGGGACCAACGTAAGGAGCCATGGTCACGTCGCAAACGGCGTGCATACGGCTCTCTGGATTGCAGGTAATGCCCATGGGAATGGCGCCCAGCTCGCGCGCCTTCTTCAGCGCACCCAGCACGTAGGGAGCGCCGCCCGAGGCCGAAAGACCGACCACTACGTCACCCGCTGTTACACCGTCGGCAACCAACTCCTCAGCGCCGCGTACCTCGTCATCCTCCGCGCCCTCAACAGCACGGAACATAGCATCCTCGCCGCCCGCCATAATGCCGCGGACAAGACGATTATCCACGCCAAAGGTGGGAGGGCACTCAGACGCGTCGACCACACCAAGACGACCCGACGTGCCCGCGCCGACGTAAATGAGGTGTCCACCTGCCTCCAGACGCTCGGCAATGATGTCCACGGCCCGTGCGATCTCGGTAAGCTGAGTCGCCACCGCATCCTCAACCACGCGGTTCTCGTCATTCATAACCTTCATCATGTCGTAGGTAGACATTTTGTCAATGTTCAGGGTGTTCTGATTTCTTCCCTCGGTGCGGAGCGCGCCAAGGTCGGTACGAACGTGCTTGAATTCTTCTCTCATGATTGTATCTCCTGTTCGTTTTGTTTCTGTTTCATGGCCCAAACCTTAATGACGGCGGCTTGGGTTTTGGCATCCTGGATCTCTCCGCGCAGGATCATGTCCACCATCTCCTCGAGCGGAATATGTACGATCTCCAAAAACTCGTCCTCGTCGGGATCAACCTCGCCGGGGGTCAGATCCTCGGCCAGATACATATAAATGATCTCGGTCAGAAGAGCGGGGGACGTGGCCAGATCCCCGATGGGCACAACGCGCCCGGGGGTGTAGCCCGTTTCCTCACGAAGCTCACGCAGAGCAGCCTCAAGATGGTCTTCTTCGGGCGAATCCAGTTTCCCTGCCGGGATTTCCAGCACAACGCGGCCCAGCGCGTAGCGATACTGGCGCACACAAATCACCTCGTTGTCCTTGGTCAGCGGAACGACGGCGACTGCGCCTCCGTGGCGGCAGTACTCACGCATACCTTCCTTTCCATTGGGAAGTCCGATGGTGTCCTTATATACGTGCAGTACGCGTCCGTCAAATATCAGTTGGCTATCGCGTTGTGTTTCTTTGAAATAACTTTCATCCTTCATAGGAAAGCCTCCCTTCGGTTCACTTTTCTATTATATACCATTATTCGGATTTTGTAAAGAATAAATCTTGAAATTTCCTGCAAGATGTGGTAAAATATATCATAAACTTGTTTGAAACCGTCCCCATGGCGAAAGGAGGACACACTGTGAACACCTTGGACGATTTTGCACCCCCAATTCCCTCTTGCTCCGACCAGCATATCCGCACCGCCGCTCTTGTGGGACGGAACGGAATCGATGCTTTGGCGCGCGCTCGCGTTGCCGTATTCGGTGTGGGAGGTGTCGGCGGACATCTGTGCGAGGCTCTGGCTCGCGCAGGCGTGGGACACATTGACCTCATCGACCGCGACACGGTTTCCCTCTCCAATATCAACCGTCAGGTTGTTGCCCTCCATTCCACGGTTGGGCGCCCCAAGGTGGAGGTGATGGCCGAGCGCATCCGTGACATCAATCCCCATTGCACGGTCAACGCTTACGAGGCTTTCTACCTGCCTGAAACGGCAGACGAATTTCCACTCACGGATTATAATTATGTAGCCGACGCGGTAGACACGGTGGCCGCCAAGATCGAGCTGGCTCGCCGTTGTCACGAGGCAAGGGTTCCGCTCATCGCCGCTATGGGCGCGGGCAACAAGCTCTATCCCGAGCGATTCCGCGTATCCGATCTATCCAAAACACAGACCGATCCGCTGGCGCGCATTATGCGGCGTGAGCTCAAGAAATACGGCATCCACCACCTCAAGGTGGTCTGGTCGGACGAGGAGCCCCGTACCTCCGATCTCCGCACCCCCGAGGGCAAGCCCGCCCCCGGCAGTCTCGCCCACGTCCCGTCCGTCATGGGACTGATCATGGCGGGCGAGATCATTCGCGATCTGACGCATATCGAGTAATCACAAACGCAAAGGAGGAGCATACTCATGAAGCCCAGTCGTGTATTGCTCATCATCAATCCCGTATCGGGAAAAACGAAATCCAAAACCGCGCTTTTTGACATATTGGATGAACTGTACCGAGAGGATGCACCCACCCCTAAGGCATCCGAGGGGATCATGGCGCTACCCTTTGCCAACTCCACCGCACAGTCTTTGGGTGGGGAGCCCTGTCACGCCCGTCGCGTGACCGTCATACCGACCATGTATCGGGGGCACGCCACCGAGCTGGCCTCCCACGCCGCTAAAGAAAGCTACGATACCGTCATCTGCTGCGGCGGTGACGGCACGCTCAACGAGACCATGAGCGGACTGCTCGCGATTCCCCCCGAAGCACGCCCGACGCTCGGTTACATTCCCTGCGGAAGCACCAACGACTTTGCCGTCAGCATGGGGCTCAGCGCCACCATTCGTGAGGCGGCTCGCGTTGCGGTGGGCGACCACGAAATGCGTATTGATACGGGGCGTTTTTCCCCGTCGGACGGGGAAAAAAATTCACACCGTTTTTTCTCCTATATCGCCTCCTTCGGTGTGTTCACCGCTGCCTCCTACTCCACGCCGCAGGCCTATAAAAACGTATTCGGTCACGCCGCGTATATTCTGCAAGGCATCAAGGATCTCGGCAACATCCAGCCCCGACACGCGCGGGTGGAGTTACCGGATGGGACGGTGGCCGAGGGGGACTACGTCTTCGGCGCGGTAACGAATACTACGTCGGTGGCAGGCCTGGTCCGCCTCCCCACCGAACAATACTCCATGTCTGACGGGGAGTTTGAGGTGTTTCTCGTGCATCACCCCCGCACCGTCGCAGAACTGAACAAAATCATCACCGCCCTCATGACTTCGGATCTCAAAAACAATCCGCTCATCGACTTCTATCACGCCTCTTCGGTTCGCTTCACCTTGGAGGAACCCATTGCGTGGGCGCTGGACGGCGAGGAGGCGATTGGCGGGCCCGTTGTGGATATCACTTGCCTGCCCAAGGCCATTCGTATCAAAACGGATATGTTATAATACAAAACCCGAGTGCCGCGCGCGGCGCTCGGGTCATTTTTATTTGTTGTTCTTGTCGTACGCGGGAATACCCACGGCGGCATCCACGGGCATGCTAAAGGCAATACCCTGCCCCGGGGTTTTGAGGCCCGCCTTTTGGTAGATGGCGTGCAGGATGTCATCCTTGATCTCGGCGGGAACGAGGATCATGACGATCTCCTTCTCGGGCTGAACGGCGATGGAAAAGAGCTTTTCCGCCTCCTTGTTAGCCGTTCCGCGGGCGTGGATGACCGTACCGCCCGTCGCGCCGTACTCCTTGGCCGCGTCCATCACCACGTCGGTAAAGCCGGCGTTGACGATGCAGAATATGACTTCATGCTGGTATTTCATATCTATAACCGTTGCCTTTGTTGGAACAAAAGCATCCTTTCGTTGTTTGGTGGGTTATGCGTTTGCGGGGGTATTGGAGAGAAAGCGGTAGATGGCCACGCCGATCGTACCCGTCATGGGGATGGTATAGGCAATTCCCTTTCCATTCTTGATGGTTTTGAATTTCCCCTCCAATGCCTGCAGGGCGGCGGGGGCGCGATCCTCGCGGATGACGCTGAAAATGACGGATTTATCGGTCTCGGTCAAGCCGAGATAGCGCAGGGTTTCGGTGCTGGCCGTTCCCGATGCCGCCATCGTCGTTTGCAGATTCACCTCAAACGACTGGATAAAATCGGCGTAAAATTCCGCCTTATCGCGGTTGACTACGGTAACGAGCAACATGAGCTTGCGGGGCGCGATGGGGGTGTCATAGGTGGTGGGCTGTGCTTTCATAGTGCGCCTCCTTTCTTACATAAAGCGGATGATCTGCTCGTCGTCCGCATCCAGAATACGCTTCATGGCGATACGATCACGGACGGTTTTCTTAACGACGGCGTTAAAGCCGAGAAGCTGAATGGTAATCAGGGGGGTCATGGCGACCATAGCCACGATGCCGAACGCATCGGTCATGATCTTGCCGTCGCCTTGCAGCACCGAGCAGGCGCCGATGGCAAGGGGCAGGATAAAACTGGAGGTCAGCGGTCCGCTGGCGACTCCGCCCGAATCAAAGGCAATGGCGGTATAGATACCGGGAACGAAGAAGGAAAGTCCCAGAGAAATAAGATAACCGGGGATCAGGTAGTAAAGAATGGAAAAATCAAAGACGATGCGGAGCATGGAGAGGGCAAGCGAGATGCCAACGCCGACCGACAGTGCCACCATCATGGAGGTTTTGCTGACCGTACCGTCGGTAATGTCCTCAACCTGCTTATTGAGGACGTGGACGGCGGGCTCGGCTAATACAACGACCATGCCCAGCACGAATCCCGCAACAACCAATACCGACCAAGGGTTATCGGACAGCTCTACGCCCATCTTAAAGCCGATGGGGACGAATCCGATAGCCACCGACGTCAAAAAGATCACGAGGCCTACGAAGGTATACGCGATACCGACGGCGATCTGGCCGAGCTTTTTCCACGGGAGCTTCAGGCAAAGAATCTGCAAAACAACGAAGAACACAACGATGAGCCCCAGCGCGATACCGACTTCCTTTACCGTATCTCCAAGGGTATGGAGGATAGCGCGGCCGATATTCGCGGGGATGCCGTAATCCTCCATTTCATAGGGAATCTCTCCGTCGGCACTCACACCCAGAAGGAGAACCGCGAGAATGGGGCCGACCGAGCACATGGCGATCAGACCAAAGCTGTTCTCTCCCACGTCGCGGCCGCCGAGGGTGGTCGCAATACCCACGCCCAGCGCCATGATAAAGGGCACGGTAATGGGGCCCGTGGTCACACCGCCCGAGTCAAAGGCCAACGCCAAAAAGTTGCCGTTACCGCTGATGATGACCAGCGCGGCGAGGGCGAATAAAATCATGTAGAAATACAGAAGCATGGAGGAGAGCGGGCGGTGGAACACCATCTTTAAAATAGAGAGCAGAAGAAAGATTCCAACACCCACGCCGACCGTAACGATCAGCGTGGTGCCGTCGATCACGCCCGCCACGTAGCCCGCAAGAACCGAAAGATCGGGCTCAGCGATGGTGATAAGTAGTCCCATCAAAAAACCGACAGACAAAAGCAACAGCACCTTGCGCGATTTGGTCAAGCCCGCGCCGATATGCTCGCCCATCGGCGTCATGGCGAGGTCAGCGCCCATGTTAAAAAGTCCGATACCAAGTATCAGAAAAAACGCCGAGCCGAGGAAAACGGCGATCTCGGCGGCGGTGAAATTCACGAGCGGTGTCAGATTCAAAAGACAAACGATCGCCGCTACGGGAAAAACGGACACAAGGGCTTCTTTTAATTTTTTCAGTAGGATAACGGTGGCCTGCATGCGGTGCTCCTATCATAAATTCTACATATTTATTATATCATCTCGATTGCATCGTGTCAATAAGCAAACATACTAATTTACGTGTCAAAATCGCACATCTTGTTTACAAATACATACCCCGCTCCGTTTTTGGAGCGGGGTACAGCATGATTCATACGAGTAAAAATTTGGCCAGCATACGGATCCAGAGTTGACCGAAATCAATTTTGGCTACGTCCTCGTCGGCGGCAATGGGCATCTCACCGATCTTCTTACCCTTCAGCTCGTAGACCACAGAGCCGACCGATTCTCCCATGCGAATGGGAGCGGCGAGTTGCTCCGGCAGATTGATTTTACTCTCCACCGCCGCGATATCTCCCTTGGGCAAAACACAACTAAAGGCAGGATAACTGACGGCGACCTGATCTTTGATGCCGCCTGTTACCCGTACGGGGGGCGGATTCCCTTCCCCGCTCGTATACATGCCGTAATTGGCAAAGCCCCAATCCAACAGTTGCGTTGCGGCGGCGTTACGCTCGTCGCGGCTTGCCGATCCCATAATGACGCAGATGAGCGTCATGCCGTCGCGTTCTGCCGTGACCGATATGCAAAATCCCGCCTTTTGGGTCGAGCCTGTTTTCAGCCCGTTACAGCCTCGGTAGAAGCGCACCAGACGATTGGTATTGGTCAACCCAAACGCGCCATTGCGTATCGTGTCCATCCAGATCGAGCTGTACTCCAAAATTTTAGGATGAGCGATCAGGGCGCGGGACATGATGGCGATATCCTTAGCCGAGGTCACATGGTTTTGCGCCGTATCGTCCAGTCCGTTGGTGTTCTCGAATTTCGTATCCTTCATGCCAAGCTCTGTCGCTCGTTGGTTCATGCGCTTGACGAAAGCGGCCTCACTTCCCGCCACGTGCTCTGCAAGGGCTACGGCTGCATCGTTGGCCGACGCAATGACCACGCTCTTGATCATGTCCTCGGCCGTCATCTGTTCCCCTTCTTTGAGGAAAATCTGCGAGCCGCCCATGGATGCGGCGTGTGCGCTTGCGGTGATTCGATCATCCCATTTCAGCGTTCCTGCCTCGATAGCCTCCATGACGAGCAGCAGCGTCATGATTTTGGTTACCGACGCGGGCGGCATAGCCTCGGTCGGGTTTTGCTCGTAAAGAATCGTGCCGGTGGATGCCTCCATCAGCACGGCGCTTTTGCAATTCAGATCCAGCGAGGACGCGGTTTCGTTGATCAGCATGGCATCGTCGGCGCGGATGGGCAGAATCAGGATTTGCCCAAAAACACAAAAAAGAGCGAGCAGGTGGCAGCACCGCCGCACCCATTTACGGTTAGATTTCATCATACATCACCTCTTGGTGGAATGTATGCGAGGTGCGTGAAGAATATGCCTTTTATAAGCTTTCCTTAAAATTCGTGCTTGGCCGCGGCTTGCGTAAGCCAGTCGATTGCATCGGTGACACCTTGATCCGAGCCTTCAAACTCGGCTCGCTCCATATCTGTTTTCTCTCCCCCGCAGCTCCAGGGCTGAATGATCCAGCACTCGGCAATCAAGCGGAAATTGCTTTCTTCACCGCTTGAAATATCTACATACACGCGATAGTTAAAGGTTCGTGCGCGCACGCATCCTTGATCGGCATGTGTTCCCAGCGAACCTGAATATGTATTGGCGACAAAACGCCCTTCGTGCTTAATTACAAGTGATTGATAGTGCGGCAGATCGATCTTTGACATGGTGTGCCTCCGTTTTTCATAATGAGCCACAACGCAAAAGGCACGAACCAAGTCCGTGCCTTTTGTGTTGGTGACCCATCGGAGAATCGAACTCCGGACACCATGATTAAAAGTCATGCGCTCTGCCAGCTGAGCTAATGGGTCTCGCCGTACAGTTTAATATTATATCACATCGGATTTTTTTTGTCAATAGTTTTTTGCTTTTTTGTTTGCACAAAATATCACGAAATATCACGTCTGTAAACGCAAAAATTTGTTGCGGTTTTTCCAAAAAAATCTTTTGAACCCCCTTGAAAAAATCATCGAAATTTGGTAAAATAGACTGTAATCCTATTTTTTGATTACGAGTAGGCAGGCGGCCGCATAAATCAGGTATCCCCTGCTTATTATACCATCGTAAAATTTATATTTAGGAGATAAACATTCATGGAACAGCACATCAGAAAAGTCGGCACCGTATCCCGAGGCATTCGTTGCCCCATCTTCCGCGAGGGTGACGATCTGGCGGCTATCGTAACCGATACCGTACTCGATGCGGCAGCCTGCGAGGGATTTGAGATCCGCGACAAGGACGTGATCTCCATCACCGAATCGGTTGTTGCCCGCGTTCAGGGCAATTACGCATCGGTTGATGCCATTGCCGAGGACGTCCGCGCCAAGTTGGGCGGCGGTACGGTCGGCGTCATCTTCCCCATTCTCTCCCGTAACCGTTTTGCTATCTGCCTGCGCGGCATCGCAATGGGATGCAAGAAGGTGGTTCTCATGCTGTCTTACCCCTCCGACGAGGTGGGCAATCATCTGATTACTATGGATATGCTGGACAACTCGGGCGCGAATCCCTACTGCGACGTACTCTCCCTTGAGGACTACCGCCGCCTGTTCGGCTATGAGAAGCACGAGTTCACCGGTGTTGACTACGTTGAATACTACGGAAATCTGGTCAAGGAATGCGGTGCTGAGGTGGAGATCATCTTTGCCAACCAGGCCAAGGCCATTCTTCCCTACTGTGACCACGTCATCAACTGCGATATTCACACCCGCGCACGCACGAAGCGCATCCTGCTGGAAAATGGCGCCAAGGTGGTCTGCTCTCTGGACGATATCATGACCGCTCCCGTCAACGGCAGTGGCTACAACGAGAAGTACGGTCTTCTGGGCTCCAACAAATCCACTGAGGACTCGGTCAAGCTCTTCCCCCGCGAGTGCCAGGATCTCGTGCTGGATATTCAGGCTCGTGTCAAAAAGGCCACCGGAAAGCACGTGGAGGTTATGGTATACGGCGACGGCGCCTTCAAGGATCCCCAGGGTAAGATCTGGGAGCTGGCTGATCCTGTTGTGTCCCCCGCCTTCACCGACGGTCTGATCGGAACCCCCAACGAGCTCAAGCTGAAGTATCTCGCCGACAATGATTTCAAAGATCTGTCGGGCGAGGAGCTGAAGGCCGCCATTTCGGCCTCTATCAGAGCCAAGGACGGCTCCAGCCTGGTGGGCAACATGGCCGCTCAGGGTACCACCCCCCGCCAGCTCACCGACCTGATCGGTTCCCTTTGCGACCTGACCTCGGGTTCGGGCGACAAGGGCACCCCCGTTGTTCTCGTACAGGGCTATTTCGATAATTATACCAACTGATTTTCATATAGGGAGGACAAGAAAATGATTGATTACAATTCCAATGTTCGTCCCGCTTCCATGGAGCGCATCACGAGCTTTGAGCTGGCTAACGCTTTCATTGAGGAGCAGGTAGCCGCCGTCCGCGCACAGGTCGGCGACAAAAAGGTTCTGCTGGCTCTTTCCGGCGGTGTGGACTCTTCGGTTGTCGCCGCACTACTCATCAAAGCCATTGGCCGTCAGCTCACCTGTGTTCACGTCAACCATGGTCTCATGCGCAAGGGTGAGTCCGAGCAGGTAATCGAGATCTTCGGCAAGGAGCTGGATTGCAATCTCGTTTACGTTGACGCCACCGACCGTTTCTTGAATCTCTTGGCCGGCGTGTCCGACCCCGAGTCCAAGCGCAAGATCATCGGCAAGGAGTTCATTGAAGTGTTTGCCGATGAGGCCCGCAAGCTGGAGGGCGTTGAGTTCCTGGCACAGGGTACCATTTACCCTGACATTCTGGAGAGCATCAAGCAGGCCGAGGGCAAGAAGGCCGTTAAGTCCCACCACAACGTAGGCGGTCTGCCCGAGGATCTGCAGTTTGCGCTGGTGGAGCCCCTCAAGCTCCTCTTCAAGGATGAGGTTCGCGTAGTCGGCGAGGCGTTGGGCCTTCCCCACGCTATGGTATACCGCCAGCCGTTCCCCGGACCCGGTTTGGGCGTTCGTTGCCTGGGCGCCATCACCCGCGACCGCCTGCACGCGCTCCGCGAGGCAGATGCCATTCTCCGCGAGGAGTTTGACAACTGCGGTCTGGCCGAGAAGGTGTGGCAGTACTTCATCGCCGTTCCCGACGTTAGGAGCGTTGGCGTGAAGGACGATAGCCGCTACGAGGGCTGGCCCGCCATCATCCGCGCCGTCAACACCAAGGACGCGATGACCGCTACCATCGAGGAGATCCCCTACGAGGTGCTTCATAAGATTACTTACCGAATCACCCATGAGGTAGAGGGCATCAACCGCGTATTGCTGGATCTGACGCCGAAGCCTATCGGTACGATTGAGTGGGAGTAAGAAACTTGTTCCCAAACACACCCAAACAGTGTGTCTGAGACAAAACTAAATATTCTCAAATGAATATCGACCACCCTTGTTCGAGGTCAAACTCGACCAAGGGTGGTCTCTTTTTATCGGCACTTTTATGGCACTCATAACTGTGCTAAAGCACCTCTCATGTGTGACTTTGTTATGGGTACTGTCAAGTATTTTTCGCAAATTCGTCTCTGTGAAAAATGAAGTTATGTGCCGAAGCTCGGCAATGGAGCGGCTACGCTCCGCTTATTTGCTCGCGAGCATCTGCTGACGGC
>CAJGEA010000005.1 GCA_904502015.1 uncultured Clostridia bacterium
AGAACCTTCAAAAATATATTTAAAAAAGCGTTTTGAAATATATGTTTTTTAAGGTTTTTGGGAGTCCAGAACCCTTTTTGCAAAAAGGGTTCTGGTGGGGTGCAGGGGCAACGCCCCTGCTCGACAAATCCAAATTTGAAAATAAGTTGCATCGGTACATTTCATTTTAGCGGCTCAAAGCTTGATCGGGGGAGGGATGACGAAGCATATCCGCCCAAAGCGCGCGGCGGGCAACGAGCAGGCTGCCGCGGATCACCGCTTCCTTGCGCTTGATGAAAATGATGTTTTCGGCGGAGGGACGCTCCCGTTCCGAGTCGCACACCCATACGGCGGGCGTCGGCGCATGGAATTGCCCGTAGTCCTGCACGAATCGGGAAACGGCACCGTCGGGTTCGCTCTTCAGGTAATGTGTCAGCGTGGCAGTCAGCGTTTTCTCATCCTCGGCGCGAACTTGAACCGCTCCGTCGGCATCACAATGGAATCGCAGGGTGACGGCATGAGGCTGATTGCCCGTTTGAACGCAAAGCAACCGCTCGCAGTCGAGAGGGACAGCGTGCAGGCAGGCTTCGGTTACGGCCTGCGATTCGGATACCGCTTCAATGGAATAGGCGGGATGCACGTCGCGCGTTACATCGCGGAGCAGGGAAATGAAATCTCCGTCGGGGACGGTCGGCGGGAGGTAGGCGATACCTGTGCCGGTGTTGGATACGTTCAAGCTCTGCGCTGCGGGGTGTCGGCGGAGCTTGCCCCACAGCAGGCGCAAGTTGTCCTCGTCGGAATACAACTCGGAATAGCGGTGCTCCACGCGGCAGAGGGGGCGCAAAAGGGCGTCGGTCACGATGGCGGTGACAGACTCGTGTGGGTGGGACAGATTCAGCCACACTAGGAGCGGAGCGGCGGGATCGAGAGTCAGAAACCGCCCGCGCCGTCCTCCGACCGTATCTGTCCCGTATGTTTCGATCAGAATACCCGCGCGAATCAGACGGTCGGCCGCGCGGCACGCCGTCATGGGGCTTGTGTGAATCAGGAGCGCGAGATGGCGCCGGCTTACGGCGGGGATGCGCTCCATGACGGCCAGCGTGAGGCGGTCCGTGGCGCGGTGAGCGGAGAGGGAAGACATAGACGCACCTCCGAGGATGAATGGAAAACCGAACCAAGGGAACAAATTTCCGCGTTCGCCTTGACTTCACAGGGGAAAAGTGGTATAATAACAGGGTAGCTTCGTCGGGCGGCCGCGCGGGTTCATGCCGAAAGGTATTCCCGTGAGGAAAGTCCGGGCATCATAGGGCAGGGTAGCTGATAACGTCAGCCGCGGGTAACCGCCGGAAAAGGGCAACAGAAATAAACCGCCTCGCGCAAGCGAGGTAAGGATGGAAAGGCGAGGTAAGAGCTCACCCACTTCCATGGTAACATGGATTTGCTGTAAACTCTATCCGATGCAACACCGTAAGACAGCCGCAAGGCTCGGTCGGCCCGACCGCCCGCAAGGGAGTCTTTGGGTGGCACACGGTCTCGGCCGTGAAGCGTGACGGCGACGCCACGCGCAGATAGATGGTCGCCGCCCCGCAAGGGGTACAGAACCCGGCTTACAGACGGGGCTACGCTTTTTTGTATTTTACGCGAACAAATGCCGCGCCCCGAGTGCGGGGCGCGGTCGTTTTGTGCTTTCGGTTTACACCTTTACACGTGTAAAGGTGTAAAGGTGTAAACGTGTAAACATGTGAGCGGATCACGCATGGGTAGAGTTCTCGGATTCTTCCCGCCGCAGGTCTGCGCGGTCAATCACGCGCTTTTGCGCGCCGAGATACTTGGCCACTGTAAAGGTGGCGGCGTAGACCGCCGCGTAGGCGGCAAAAATCAGGACGAACAGCCAGTAGGGTGTTTCATTTACCAGATTGTCGTAGGTAATATCCCATCCGTTGTGAATCAGCCCCGCCGTGAAGCGCACCGAGCCCGAAATGAAGCCCTGAAAGCGGAACAGCATGGCGAGCAGAAGGTGGGGGATGGCGGCGAGCAGAACGCCCGCAAGCGATTCGCTCACCGAGCAGTATGCCTCGCGGTAGCCCTCGTAGTAGCCCATCACACCCATGAGCGCCGTGACACCGACCGAGTAGATCGCCATGCGGATGACGGTCAGGGTGGGGTAGGAGAGCACCACGATATGGTTGATGATATAGGACGCGAGTGCCTCGGCCAGCATGGTGATGAGGCAGGCGCCGATCAGGTAGAAGAGCGCGAACAGCGCGTCTGTCGCGGAGGATTTGATCTTCATGGCGTGCGTCTCCGCAATCAGTTGTAGCTGCCGTAGCTACTCATCAGGTCGGTGAGCATTTCGTCCGAGCGGCGCTTGATGAGGGCGGCGTAGTAGGCGATCACGATGATCTCCAGCGCGTTGCCGAGGCGCTCGCGCGCACCGGGCATGGCCTCCTCGTAGTCGGTGATCTGCTCGCGGATGACTTCCTTGATGGAGGTCATGGAGCAGGCGTCCTGCTCCATCAGCTTGTCCAGAATGCGGCAGATATAGTCGTAGAGCACCGAGTCGCGGATGATGTCGTCGCTGCGGTCGTCGATCTTGCCGTTGATGTAATGGAGCAGCATGGCGATCTTGTCGAGCTGGATGCAGGAGCGCAGCATATTGATGATGAGGATGTGCGCCACTTGATCGATGTTGTACTTTTTGAGTTGCGCGTTGGCGACCCAGCCGCGCTTCGTCCAGTTTTGCAGGGTAGAGCCGTCGATGCCCGAAACCTCGCGGATCTGGGTGAGCATAACTCCGTCGCTGATGTAGAATACCTTGGAGAGGAACTCCAGCCCCGTGACGTTGCCCATTTCCATCTTGTCAAGACGGGTGCCCGGTATGAGGGTTTCTTTGATTTCCAAATTCATAAATAAACCTCCGTATATGGCTTGTCGGTAGCGGGTGAGAGCTGCACGGCCCGTCCGCTCTGCTTGTTATTATGCTTTTATTATATCGGACAATCATGTGATTGTCAAGAGGATGCCCGAAATTTTCACGAATCATTCACTCATTTTCTCATAGTATAGTGTATAGCGATGGAGGAAGGGGGCGAGTGAGGATGGGAGAGGTCGCAGTGAGCCGCATTCCGCGCGTCCGCGCGAGCGGGGGAGCAGTGCTCGTCGCGGCAGGGATGCTTTCGGGTATTCTTTTCGGTGACGGTAGCCTTTGGGGGCGTCTTGCATCGGCGGTCGCCGTTTTGCTGGCGATTCTGCTCCACGAGCTGGGGCATCTGTTGGCGGCGTGGGCCTGCCGCGTGCGCATTGAGGCGTTGCGTCTGGACGTGCTGGGTGCGCGACTCTGTACGGCGGGGCTTCTGTCCTACGGTCAGGAGTTTATGGTGGCGGCGGGCGGGCCCGTGGCGAGCGGACTCGCGGCGGCGCTGGCTTTTCCGCTGTGGGCATCGCGCGGATACCCCGAGCAGGGGATGCTTTGCTTCTTCGTGGGAGCGTCTGCGGTGCTGGGCGGGCTGAATCTTTTGCCCGTGGGTACGCTGGATGGCGGACGAATGCTCTACTGCGCGATGGCATGCACGGTGGGCGAGCGGTTTGCCGCGGTGGTTTTGCGATTGACGGGCGGTGCGTGTGTCCTTGCCTTGTGGTTGTTCTCGGTGTACGCGCTGCTGCGCGTAGGGGAGATGGTCGCGCCGTTCGCCTTTTCCATGGTGCTCCTCGCCCGCATCCTGCGGGGAGATCAGGGCTAATCATTGCATTGTCTTTGTATGAAGGCACAATTAAACAGAAAAAATAAAAATACTATATACGGCGTTGCCGTTGGTGCGCCGCATACACAAGAAAGAGAAGGGAATCGTTATGCGTAAAACAAAGATCGTTTGCACGCTGGGGCCTGCCAGCGAGAGTGAGGAGATCGTCGAGGGGCTGTGCCGCGCGGGTATGAACGTGGCGCGCCTGAATTTCTCCCACGGTACGCACGAGTATCACAAGGAGCGCGTGGAGACCGTCAAGCGGGTGAGGGATCGGCTGGGACTGCCCATTGCCATTATGCTGGACACCAAGGGCCCCGAGTACCGCATTGGTACCTTTGCCGAAGGCAAGGTCACGCTGGCGGACGGCGACCGCTTTACCTTTACCACCGAGAAGATCGTCGGCGACGAGCATCAGGTGTCGGTCAGCTACGCGAATCTGCCGAACGAGCTGAGCGAGGGAGACAGCATTCTGCTCAACAACGGCCTGCTTTCCTTCCGCGTGGAGCAGATCGAGGGCTGTCGCATCGAGTGCCTCGTGGTCTGCGGCGGCGTGCTGTCCGACCGCAAGAGCATGAGCTTCCCCGGCAAGGTCATGAAGCAGCCCTACCTCTCGGAGCAGGATCGGGATGACATCCGCTTTGGAGTGGAGAACGGTGTGGATTATATTGCTTGCTCCTTTGTCTCCTGCAAGCAGGATCTGCTGGAAGTCCGCGAATACCTGCACGCACTGGGCGCGGGGGACATTGAGCTGATCGCCAAGATCGAGAATCAGTCGGGCGTGGATCACATTGAGGAGATCTGCGAGTGCTGTGACGGCATCATGGTCGCCCGCGGCGACATGGGCGTGGAGATCCCCTTTGAGAAGCTGCCCGCCATTCAGAAAAAGCTCATTACCAAGTGCCGTATGCTGGGCAAACGTGTCATCACCGCCACCGAGATGCTGGAATCCATGATCGTGAGTCCCCGTCCCACCCGTGCGGAGATCTCCGACGTGGCGAATGCCGTCTACGACGGAACGAGTGCCATTATGCTCTCGGGCGAGACGGCGGCTGGCAAGTACCCCGTCCGCGCCGTGGAGGTCATGGCGCGCATCGCAGAAAGCACCGAAAGCACCATCAAGTACGAAAAGCGCTTTTACAGCAGCGATTTCCAGATCCGCAATCTGGTGGACGCCATTTCCCACTCCACCTGCGGCATGGCAATTGACATCAACGCCAAGGCCATCGTCGCCTGTTCGCTGTCGGGTATGACGGCGCGCATGGTCTCCCGTTTCCGCTCTCCCGTGCCCATCATCGGTCTGACCACCAACGAGACCACTTGGCGCAAGCTGGCGCTGTCCTGGGGCGTGATCCCCGCCATGTGCGAAAAATTCACCTCTACCGACGTGCTGTTCTATACAGCCAAGAAGATGGCGCAGAGTGTGCTGTCTCTCTCTAAGGGGGATCATATCGTCATCACGGGCGGCGACACCACGGGCTTTTCGGGTAACACCAATCTCATTAAGATCGAAGAGATCTGACCTATAACGAATATACGACGGGACTCGCGGGCGCAGACTTCGCGAGCCCCGCCGTATATTCATTTATACATCAAATTGGGGTTTATCGGGGAGCGGGGGAACGCTTTGAGGGAAACTTCTTGCAAGAAGTTTCCCTCAAACTCCCTTCAAGAAACTTCAAAAAATATTTTCAAAATATATTGTGAAATATATATTTTTTAAGTTTTTTGAAGTCCAGAAACTTTTTTTCAAAAAAAGTTTCTGGTGGGGTGCAGGGGCAACGCCCCTGCTTGACAAATCCAAATTTGAATGCCGGTTGAGTGATTGAGTTCCGCTTTTTGGGGCGACTGTGCTGTCGAGTAGTTGACAAATTTTTTCTTTTTTAGTATAATAGGGATAGATTACCAGTATCCTTCAAAAGGAGATTCCCGTCATGCTTTGGATCATTGCTGCTATCTGTTCCGCCGTGTTTGCGGGACTGACCTCCATACTTGCCAAATGCGGTATCAAAAAGACCGATTCGGATCTGGCAACCGCCCTGCGCACCGTCGTGGTTCTCGTTTTCTCGTGGATCATGGTGTTCGTGGTGGGTTCACAAGGAACGATCACCGAGATCCAATCCCGTTCGCTCTTGTTCCTCGTTCTGTCGGGTATTGCAACAGGGGCATCCTGGATCTGCTACTTCAAGGCGCTGTCGATGGGTGACATCAACAAGGTCATACCCATTGATAAGTCCAGCACCGTGCTGACTGTCCTTCTTGCCATCATTTGCTTTGGCGAGCGGACGAATCTGGCCGTCAAGCTGATCGCCACCGTGATACTCGGCGCAGGCATCCTCTTGATGGTGGAGAAGAAGCAGACCGACAAGCGAACGAGCGGCCGCGGCTGGATGGTTTACGCGATTTTAGCGGCGGTATTTGCCGCACTGACCTCCGTACTGGCTAAGGCCGGCATATCGGGCGTGGAGTCCAACCTTGGTACGGTGATCCGCACGGGTGTCGTTCTGGTGCTTTCGTGGGGCATTGTGCTGGCGCGCGGCAAGCAAAGCGGTCTTCGTACCTTGGATCGGAAGGAGCTTGGCTTTATTGCCCTGTCGGGTGTCGCCACGGGTGCCTCGTGGTTATGCTACTACTACGCCATCCAGGAGGGCGACGTCAGCGTTGTCGTTCCCATTGACAAGCTCAGCATTCTCGTGACGGTGGCGTTCTCCTACGTCGTATTTCGTGAAAAACTTTCCAAAAAGGCGGCGCTGGGTCTTTGCCTCATGGTAGTCGGTACGCTGCTCATGGCATTCTTCAAGTAAAATTTATCAGAAAAGGATTCCTGCCGTTGAAGGGCAGGAGACGGTACATCTTTATGTCGGAATTTCTTGCATCCATTCCCCCCATTGCAGTGTGCTTTCTGGTATGCGCCGCCAAGATCGTGGAGATCACCATTCAATCTCTCAAGACCTGCATGATGGTCAAGGGCCAGCGCCTCAAGGCGGCGGGGCTTGGGTTTGTCGAGTGCATCATTTGGGGCCTCGTCATATCCACCATCATCGGCACGCTGGGCGACAATCTCTACCTCCTTCTGTTCTACTGCGCGGGCTACGCCACGGGCTTGTTCCTCGGCTCCACCATTGAGAGCAAGATCGCGCTGGGTACGTCTAACCTTGAGCTGATCGCAAACGATGACAGCACGGGGAAGATCACGGCCTACCTGCGGGAGCATCAGCGGGGCTACACCGTGTTTGAGGGCTACGGCTCGACCGATAAGATGAACATGATCTTCATCGTCCTGCCCCGCAAGGAGGCACCCAAGGTGCTGAAGGACATTCGCCGCATCTGCAACAACAAGGTGTTCGTGGTCGCCTCGGAGGTCAGTAAGTACGCGGGTGGCTATGGCATGGTCAAGTAAAGCGCGGTCAATCAACGTGAAGCAGCCTCGGGACGAGCGATCCGTCCTGAGGCTGCTTCTCTGTCATAATCACGAAACCGCAAGGAACGTCTTGTGTAAACCGCCGAAAAAAAGAAAACGTCTTGCTTTTTAAGGGGAGATATTGTATAATACAACTATCTATTCTGCTGATTCAGGAGATTTGCACATGAAAAAGAGATCGAAAATCCTCGCCCTGATTCTGGCGGCGGGTATGCTGGCCTCGGGCGTTTGCTCGACGGCTACCACGGCGTTCGCAGATTCCGCCGCTACCGTGTATACGCCCCCCGACATTACTGAGCATCAGGGAGGCTACGACAGAGGCGACCGCAAGCTGGTCACTCACGCGTATGACTTTGCGGTAGCGGACATTGGCTACTATGCGGCCGACGCGGCGCTGGCTATGGATAACCGCGGCGCGGGCAGAGTGGCTGACGGCGTTCTGACCGTCAAAGACGGCATGTCCTTTTCCTTCGGCTCGGCCGTTTGCCTTGGAGACGACTACGGCCTTGAGGAGGGCTACCTGACCTTCGATTTGTGCCTCAAGGGAGGCAAGGCCGTGCTGGGTGCACGTACCTCTCGCACGGCGTGCAAAACCGATGCGCGCGGCCTGTGGTTTGAGATCGACGGCTCGGACAAAATGAGGATCTATGAGCCCCTCAGCGGGCTGGAGGCCTCCGTGGCCTTCCCCTACGATCTCACCGAGGCCAAGACGTTCACTCTCCACGAGGGACTGGATACCCTGACCCTCTCCTGCGGAGATAGTGTGGTTGCATCGATTTCCTATGTCCAGAACAGCCTTCTCGCTATCAAGGATGCAACGGGCTCGGTTGTGGCTGAAACCACCGAGAGCGACCTGTACGTGACGGGCTACTGGCAGATCACCATGGACGATATGGACGGCTACGTGGATAACGTCAAGTTCACCAACGTCGAGGTGGATCAGACCAACCCCACGACCGACGAGCTGCGCCTCATTGATTACAGTACGTGGACGGCAACCGATGATCTGGAGCGCACCGTGGCCGATGCCAAGACGGCGGGCGAGCCCCAGGCCAACCGTTACGTGGGCGTGTTTTACTTCCTTTGCTGGGTGGGCCAGGGTCTTCACGTTGTGGATAACACCGATCTGTACCTCACGCTCGGCGTGGATGGTCTCAAGGATTATTTCAACAGCGGTAAGGCCGGAGAGCACTACTGGGCAGAGCCCTACTTTGGCTACTATTTCAACACCGATACCTGGGTATACCGCAAGCACGCTTACATGCTGGAGCAGGCGGGCGTGGACTTCATTTATCTTGATGTGTCCAATGCCGAGGTGTTCGTGGACGGACACATGGCGCTGTTTGATACCTGGTTGCAGATGAGAAACGAGGGTATTGATACGCCTCAGATCGTGTTCTTCAACGGTGACGATGCTCTTCCCGGAACATTCCA
Source organism: uncultured Clostridia bacterium (assembly GCA_904502015.1). GTDB lineage: Bacteria > Bacillota > Clostridia > Oscillospirales > CAG-272 > CAMEON01. The sequence goes on from CAJGEA010000005.1 coordinate 8,575, forward strand.
ATCCAACATGAAAACCCTCTTTACCACCGTCTATTCGGATGACAACTGGGAAAAGTATGAGGAGCTGTTCTTCCTGTGGGAAGGCAAGCCCTTGGTTTTCGGTAATCCTTCGGGACTCTCGGGTTCCACCAAGACCAAGGTGGAGGAGAAATTCACGGTTCGCGGAAACTGGGCGTGGATGAACGAGGATAATTACTGGTCGTGGCTGCAGGAATATTCCGTTCGCGGCAATGCGGTCAGGATGACCGACGGCGGCTGGGGACGTAACGCCGAGGGCAAGTACGAGTCTTTGTCGGTGGCACTGGGTCATCATGCGGCCAGCAGTAAGGGACGAAGCTACGAGTCCGTGAAGGGCCCCAACAACAAACAGAAGGACTTTGAGTTTTCCTCCATCGAACGGGCAGGGCAGGGTATTTGCTTTGCTTACCAATACGATGCCGTTACCAAGCTGGTGAAGAAGAACGTTGCGGCCGAGGATCCCTTCGTCATGCTCATCACGGGCTGGAACGAGTGGATCGCGCCCGGCTTCTACCGCGAAGAGGGGACAGAGGACACCTTCTGTAATGTGAAGACCTCCTTCTACTACGTGGATAACTTCAACGCCGAGTTCTCCCGCGATGCCGAGCCTATGAGAAACAAGGACGGCTACGGCTTTGGTGATAACTACTACTACCAGATGGTGGACTACATCCGTAAGTTCAAGGGCATTGACGAGACGCCTACGGCGGATAACCAGACCACGGTGAGCATCTACGATCTGTCTACGTGGGACGGCATTACCCAAACCTACATGGATTCGCTCTACGACGTAGCGTTCCGCAATGCCCGCTCGTACGATGCCGATAACCGTTACATCAACAACACGGGCCGTAACGATTTCGACTACGCCAAGGTCTCCCAGGACGACAACAACCTCTACTTCCTCGTCAAGTGCGCCGACGATATCATCATTGATAACGGTGATAACTGGATGAATCTCTTTATCAACACCGACGGCGATACTGCCACGGGGTGGGAGGGCTACGATTACGTGCTCAACCGTGACCGCGATTCCTACGTTGTTACGGTAGAGAAGTTCAAGGACAACACCTTTGAGTCCGAGGTGGTGGGCGCGGCCTACTACGCTCTGCAGGGCGAGTACATGACGGTTCGCCTGCCTAAGGAGCTGGTCGGCATTGACGGCCTCTGCCAAAAGCTCATTTTCAAGTGGGCGGATAATTCGGTGCAGAACGGCGATCCTATGGCCTTCATGGATCTGGGCGACGCTGCTCCCGATAACCGCTTTGGCTTCGTGTACCTCTGCGAATCGGTGACCACGACCAAGGAAACCGCGGTTGTATTCGCCGAGGGTGAGCAGACAGCTACGCCCAACGGTACCGTTGTGAGCGGTGCTGCTGACAATATCAACATCACGGTCAGCACCAATGACGTGGACGTGAATTTCGACATGGAGAGCGAAATGAGCGGTGTATCGATCACCAAGTCCGCGCTGGCCGAGTACTTCGAGTTCTGCCGCGGCACGGGCATCAGCAGCTGCCAGATCGTGAAGGCGGGCAAGAACAAGACGGCCATGATGATGGGCTACGTGGATCTTCGCACGTGGAATGCAATCCGAGGGGATTACAGCTTCTCGGTGGATCTCAGTATGGCGGACGGCTATACCAATAACGTATTCATCCGCGGTGAGATGCCCGGTGCGCTGACACCCACGAACCCCGCAAACCATAACATTACCCAGGTATTTAATTACTACGAGTGGGACTGGTACCAGGAGAACGGAGGAACTCAAGGCATCTCCTCGGTCGGTGGATCGGGTATCGGTATTACCCTGGGTGCCGCTACGATCACGATCCTTGTCAAGCAGTATGCGCCTGACGGCTTGACCGTTACCGCCTCCAGAGCGGTCATAAAGTACCCCGAAAATTTTGAATTGCCTGCCGATAAGTGGGTGACATTGTCCTGTGAGGATGACGGCGAGACCGCCAAGGTATACCTTGAGGGTCAACTCCTGTTTACTGCCACCATGAGCAACCCCGGCGTGATCTACGAGAGTGACGGTACGGGTCAGGAGTATTATGGCAGTTGTGTGATTACCGATGCCGCGGGCAAGGAGCGGCTCAACGTAACCGATACCCGCCTCAATTCCACGGGCTCGCAGATCGCCTTTGCCACCCGCAACCAAAACATGGAGTTCGATAACCTGCACATCACGTACAGCGAGCAGGTCGCAAACGGCGGATGCGTGGAGGAGGCGCTGACCGTGCAGGGCACGGTGGCGTACACCCCCGCCGACAACCTGCGTACCACCCTGAATCTCGGCACAGACCTGCCGAGCAGTGGGGATGACGTGGTGGACGGCACAGACACCGACACCGACACCGAGGGAACCGTTACCGATACCAATGCCGATACCGAGGCCGAAACCTCGGGTGGCAAGACGGGCGGATGTAAGTCCTCCCTCGTGTCGGGCAGCGCGGTTGTTCTGATTGCCGCTGCCGCCGCTTCGGTGCTTCGTAAAAAGCGTGAGGATTGATGCCTCATTCCCTACATCAAGCCTGCCCCCTTGGACGTTGCGTCCAAGGGGGGCTTTTCTGTTCGGGGGCTGATGTTCAAAATTGGATTTATAGGGGAGGCGAGCACGCAGGGGCGTTGCCCCTGCACCCCACCAAAACCTTTCTTTCGAGAAAGGTTTTGGATTCCAAAGAACTTGAAAAGAATAATGTTTTTAAGTTTTTTAGGAGTCCAGAACCCTTTTTGCAAAAAGGGTTCTGGTGGGGTGCAGGGGTGAAACCCCTGCGTACTCGTCTCCCCGATAAATTACAATTTGAAGAACACATTTCAACCGAGAGCGTGGGTCATTCGGCGGGGTAGAGGGAAAGGCGATCCTCGGCGGCGACAAAACCGATGGTGATGCCACTGATATAGTCGAAAAAATCAAGCTGAGCCACCTGCTTGTGCCCCATCAGCTTGGCGATGGCGAAAAGTGCCGTGACCGACAAAAGCGCGGTCAGGATTACCTTGAGAATATCCATACGTACCCTCTTGCGTTTTTTCTTTAGTATGTGCCGCGGGGACAGAGAAGTATACGGTGCATGACGCAGCATATATTTTTCGAGAGATACTTGACAGCCTTATGAAATTTATACTTGACAAACTTGCAAAAAAAAGATATAATGATTGTGTGCCCTCTGTCAATGACGCGATGGCACAGTATATTCTGAAAAAGGAGCGTATTTTATGAATTGCACTCAATGCCAACAGCCCCTGAAGGACGGGGCTCTGTATTGCGAGTATTGCGGTCATCAGCACGCTGTGGAGGAGCAGAAGCAAAAGGTGAATGCCGTCCGCGCGAAGACCCGCAGCATACTGGCCGCACAGTTCCACTCGGGCCTGTTCCTCGCTCTGACCATTTGCTTTACGGTTGCGTTTGCCACCCAGGCGGGCGGACTTCTTCCGTTCATCTTCATGCTGCTCGCCATGATCGGTATGTGGAAGTGCTATGCCGCGAAAACCGCGGATAACCTGCAGGGCAGCTCGATCCGACTGGCATCGATTTTCGACGCCTATAACAACGTCATCTTTACCATTTACATCGTTCTTTTCACCATCGTCGCGGTCGTTGTGTTCGGTATATCGCTGGTAGGCGGTGAAATACTGAACGAGTTGACGAAAAGTGATGTGATTACAACAAGCAGCGTCGTCGTTGCGATCCTTTGGCTCGTGATCATGGCGATCGTGATCACGGTTGTTTCGCTTTTCAGATACGCCTACTCCAACAGACGTAAGTACTTCCTTGAACTGGAAAAAACCGCCCAAACGGGTGAGTACCGTGCTGATAAGGTGCCTCTTTTCGGTTCTTGGGTGTTCGGTGTCAGTTCGATTCTCGCCGCAGGCGGTACGCTGATCGGCATGGGCGCGATCACCGCGCTGGTGAATCAGGAGTTGACCCGTATGGAAGGACGGTTCGGTTCCGTGGCGGAGCTTCTCTCGGATTTCCTTTCCACATTCCTGCTCGCGCTCGGCGCGGTAGGTATGGCATCGGGCGCGTACTACATTCTGTCCGCCCTCTGGATGTCCTCGGTACATAAGGCAGAGGCGGCCAATCAGGCAGAGCTCAAGGCTGAAATCGCCCGTCTCGGCGAGCTTGAGCAGGCTACCAAGCAGGCTATTACCCAGGATGAGGTAGCACGCCGCCGAGCAGACGAGGCCAGAATTCGCGCGCTGGAGGAGGAAAAGAAGGCCGTAGAGCTGGAGGCGCAGAAGAAACAGGCAGCTATGCAGGAGCAGCAGCAGATGATGATGCAGATGATGATGCAGCAGATGATGCACCAAACCGCGACCACGCTTGCCAATATGACGGGTAACGAGGAGGGCGCTCCCGCCGTTGAGGAAGCTCCCGCCGTTGAGGAAGCTCCCGCTGAGGACGCTCCCGTTGAGGACGCTCCCGTTGAGGACGCTCCCGTTGAGGACGCTCCCGTTGAGGACGCTCCCGTTGAGGACGCTCCCGTTGAGGACGCTCCCGTTGAGGACGCTCCCGCTGAGGAAGCTCCCGTTGAGGAAGCTCCCGTTGAGGACGCTCCCGTTGAGGACGCTCCCGTTGAGGAAGCTCCCGCCGTTGCGGACACTCCCGCCGTTGAGGATGCTTCCGCGACTGAGGAATAATCGCATAGTTTACACATTACACAGGAAAAGCAGGTCGGCGCGGAGTTTTCGTGCTGACCTGCTTTTTTTGCCGTTTGTCACGGTTGGACGTTTGACGTTTGACGTTTGACGGTTGACGGTTGACGGCGGGGAAATTTTGTGATATAATACCCATATATATGCGTTTTGTTGGAAAGGAACCTGTATGTACTACCGTCACAACCTGGACTACACGTATCCCGAGCGCAGTGATCAGCACATGCTGGAGCTCAAACGCACCCATGAGCTTCGGCTGGACGCCGACTACGAGTATATGCCCCGCGGCGCATGGTTCCGCGTCAAGCGCGCGCTGGTTGCCGCCCTGCTTCACCTCGTGGTATTTCCCCTGATGCACCTGACCCACGGATTGCGCATTTACGGGCGCAAGAATCTGAAAAAGCATAAAAAAGAACTGAAGGGCGGCGCGATCACGGTTTCCAATCACGTTTTTATGTGGGATTACCTCTGCGTGCTCAAGGCGATCCGACCTCATATCAGCTATTTTCCCGCGTGGAAGCCCAATTTTGAGAGCGGGTTTCAGCCCTTCATGCGTATCCTCGGCGGTATGCCCATTCCCGAGGGGGACATCCACGCCATGATCGCCTTCAAGCGCGGCATGGACGAGGTGGTGGAGAGCGGCCGCTGGCTGCACGTCTTTCCCGAGGGCTCGCTGTGGTATTTCTATCCCGACATCCGCCCCCTCAAGCCCGCCGTGTTCACCTACGCGGTCAAGTATGAAAAGCCCCTCATTCCCATTTCCATGTCCTTCCGCCCCCGTCGGGGCTTTCGGAGGATCTTCGGCAAAGGCCCCTTCGTGGATCTGCATATTGCCGAGCCCATCTACGCTGACATGACCCTACCGCCCCGCGCGGCGGCCGATGAGCTGCGCGCCCGCGCCTACCGCATCATGCAGGAAATGAACGGCATCCACCCGGGCGATCCTACCTACAACGAAGATCAGAATATTGACAACTATCGAAAGACTATGTAATACTATTTCCAAATTAAAAATTTGAAGCAAGAAAACCCTCTCCGGCACGCCGGTGGCGTGCCACCTCCCCCAAAGGGGAGGCTTAGCTGACGAGTTTGCTCGACGGCTCTCCCTATGGGAGAGCTTCCGCGAAGCGGGTGAGAGGGTTAGATAGTTCAAGGTCAAAAAAACATGGTATACAAACATAAAACATAAAAAGGAGTCGAAATATGAAACTCAATGATTACACCTTCCGCGCCGCCACCCCCGTCTGGGAGATCGGCACGGGCAAGATGATGAACCGCACCCTGTCCTTCTGCGCCAATGTGGCGGGCGGGCAGACTGCCAAGGTCGCCGCCGCAGCGTCTTGCGGCTTCGTTCTTCTGGTCAACGGGGAATTTGTAGCGCACGGCCCTGCCCGCTGTGCTCACGGTCACTTCCGCGTGGACGAGTACGAGCTTACCCCCTACCTGACGAAGGCGGTCAACCGCGTGACTCTGCGCGTGGTGGGCTACAATGTCAATTCCTTTTCCTACCTGAACCAGCCCTCCTTCCTCTGCGCCGAGATCCTGAGTGGGGACGAGGTGCTTGCCGCCACGGGTGGGGATGGCTTTACCTGCTATGCTACGGCCGAGCGCGTGATTAAGACCCAGCGCTACTCCTTCCAGCGTACCTTTGCCGAGGCGTACGAGCTGTCCGAGGGGGCGTTTGATTATGAGATCAACCTCGATACCAAGGCGGAGCCCATCGCCACCGAGGCTGCCGTGGCAGGCAGATTCATCTGCCGCGATATGCCGTATTCGGATAACGAGATCATCTTGCCGCGCAAGGTATTCCAGCGCGGAACGGTCACCTACTCCGACAAGGAGGCCTACTACCATTCCCGTGAGATGGTGCCCGCTGACGATTACTACACCTATCCCCTCGACGAGCTGGATTGTGCCTCCCATATTGAAGTGGGTAAGTGCGATTACTCGGCTCCGACCTCGGTGGATGAGCCTGCCCACGTGATTGATCTCACCGCCGACAGCTATGCCGATCTCGATCTGGGGGTCAACTACACGGGTGTTTATGATCTGACCGTGGAATCGGAGGGCGACGGCACGCTGTATATTCTGTTTGACGAGATCCTGCTCGACGGACACGTTACCCCCCACCGTTTGTTTTCGTCCCAGATCATCACGGTGCGCGTGGGGGCAGGGAAGTACCACCTCACCTGCGCCGAGCCCTACACCATGAAGTATATCCGCTTGATCGCCAAGGATTGTGCCATGAAGGTGACCGATCTCAAGATCTATCACATCGCCTATCCCGCCACCAAGATCACCGCCGAGTTTGCGGGCGACGATGCCACCATGAAGATGATCTACGATGCCGCCGTTGAGACCTTCCGTGCCAATACCGTGGATATTTACATGGATTGCCCCTCCCGCGAGCGGGCGGGATGGCTGTGCGACAGCTTCTTTACCTCCCGCGTGGAGAAAACACTGACGGGCAAATCCCTTGTGGAGCGCGCCTTCCTTGAGAATTTCCTCATGCCCGAGTCCTTTGATTTTCTTCCCAAGGGTATGCTCCCCATGTGCTACCCTGCGGATCACAACGACCGCACCTTCATCCCCAACTGGGCGATGTGGTACGTTGTGGAGCTGGGCGAATACCTGGCACGCACGGGGGATACCGAGCTCATTGCCTCTGCCAAAGAGAGAGTTTACGGCCTGCTGGACTACTTTACCAAGCTGGAGAACGAGTTTGGCCTTCTTGAAAAGCTGGAGTCCTGGGTGTTCGTTGAGTGGTCCAAATCCAACGAGCTGACGCAGGACGTGTCCTTTGCGTCCAATATGCTCTACTGTACCATGCTGGATATTGCCGCCGATCTGTATGCCGATTCCGCTCTGAAGGATAAGGCAACCGCGCTTCGCAACACCATCAACGAGATGTCCATGACCGAGTCGGGCTTCTACTGCGATAACGCATACCGCGTGGACGGTAAGCTGGTTTTGTCGGGCGAGCGCACCGAGTCCTGCCAGTACTACGCCTTCTTCACGGGCGTGGCAACACCCGAGACTCACCCCGAGCTGTGGAATATCCTGGTTCATGATTTCGGCTACAATAGAGCGGAAAAGGGGCTGTATCCCGAGATCTGGCCCGCCAACGCCTTCATCGGCAACTACCTGCGTCTTGACCTGCTCGCCCGCCACGGCTTTAAGGAAGAGCTGTACGACAACATCAAGGGCTACTTCGCCTACATGGCGGAGCGCACGGGCACGCTGTGGGAGCTCACGGCCTCGCAGGCAAGCTGCGACCACGGCTTTGCCTCCCACGTTCTCTACTGGATGGATTCGCTGGGACTGCTTTCTCATCGGTAAAAAATCAAAAACGGGGCGGCGAGATGCATCTCGCCGCCCCGTTTGGCGGGACAGGGGGGGGATGAGCTGGCGTGAGGAGTGGGGCTTTGTACGCCCCGAGCCTCTTACCAATCGAACAGATCGAGCTCACGCGCAGAGCTGGGCTTCGCTTTTCCGCGCTTTTTGATGGCGCTGATGGCTCGGCGCGAGATCTTGCAGTAGTAGTGCGAGCCGTGCCTGAAAATGAGCCCGACACGGAGCAGCACGTCAAGCGCGGCCCACATATCCCCCTCGTCATCGTCTACGTGCTTCAGAATGTCGGCGAACGTGGCGCTGAACCGTCTGCCCAGAAAGTAGAGAACCTTCAGATCGTCGCCGTCCAGCTCGTCATAGACAAGATCACAGACGTCCGCGGGGAGATCCTTTCGCGCGAAGCTGGAGGTGACGGTGGGAAATTGATTGCCGGACTCGCATTCGGCAATCCATTTGCGCTTGGTTGCGTATTCGATCAGGCTGCGTGCCTCTTTGTAGGTGAGCTTCAATTCGATCTGAAGCTCGGGTATGGTTACAAACCCTTTTTGAAGGTGTGCGATCAGCACACCTTCCTTTTTTTGTGTGACTGTCATGATGGATGCCTTTCCGATGGGATCACAGGTCGGATAAGTTCAGGCGTCCCTTCCGTTGCTTATCGCTTATGAGCCAACTGACGTTGTAAGTATATTTGGGTGAGAAGAATGGGATGGGGGATGGGCGGTGGGCAAGCTTGCTTTCGCCGTGATCGTATTCGGGGCACAGGTAGCTGCGCTCGATATTCGACCAGATGACGTCGCCGCGCATTTGCGTAACGATACATTCGCCGCCACTCAGCTGGCTCAGGCGGCTGATAGGGACGAGGGGGACGAGCTCGTTCGAATAATGCTCGATGTACGACTGCGTCCCGTTAATGGCGGACAGGCCGGAGGTGACCTCGTGCATACCGCATTCCTTGGAGAATGCCGCCTTGGTTTCGTAATTGCAGGAGCCGTAGAACAGGTGCATATTCAGGTTATCTATGATGATGTCGGCGGTCTCCTTGTCGTATACGCGGTAGAGCTGTGCGTAGGATTGGACGATCAGGAAGAACCAGATGTTACGGGAGCGGCAGGCCGAGATGACGTGCTCAAAATCCTTGAACTGGGGGAAATTGCCGAACTCGTCCAGCAGGAAGTAGCAGGGGCGGTTGAGCGATCCGCCTTTGTTACGCGCCGCTTCGATCAGCGTGGTGTAGAGATCCGAGATGAAAAGACTGATGACGCCGTAGTGCAGACTATCCTCGTCCTTGTAGGAAATGAAGATGACTGTGGGCTTGTCCTCGTCATCGAGGCTCTCAATGTCAATGGTGTTTGCGCAGGTGATGCGGCGCACCGAGGTGTCGCGGAATTTTTTAATCTTCTCGGAAAAACAAGAAACGATGCAGCTGCGCGTGCTGGATGCCGTCAGGTCGATGATGCTGGCCATGACCAGCTGGTACGCTCTGGAGGTCTCGGGATTTCTTTTGCTGAAATATCCATGGTCGTTGATGGAGCTGCCGTTGTCCGTGAAGGTATCGTAAATTTTGATGAGCGTGTCGAAATTGTAGGTTTCCTCGGTGATCCGCCCTTCCTTCTTGTCAGGGACGCTGTCCTCCAGCATGGCCCACAAGAAGCCTCGGACGAAGGAGGCCGAGATCTGGTCCCAGTAGGGATCTGTTTTCTTGGCTACAGGGGAAACTGCCTCGGCAATGTTGCCGATCTTGTCGCTTATGTCGGCCATCAGGCTGTCCTTCTCGGCATAGATGGCGGTGTCCAGTTCCGCCTGACTCCTGTAAACCTTTCCCCGAAAGCAGTTGTAGGCTACGCCGTCCTCACGGACTACGCTGACCTCGTTCTCGATGTTGAGATACTTTTGGTAGAGTCGGTAGATCTTGGTCAGGGGATTCCAGCAGTCGGATACCGTGTAGTTCTTGAAATTGAGGCAGACCACGTTGTAGCCGTTTTCTGTGAACAGGTTGGCGGTCTGCTCGTTCAGCTCGTCCTTCGGGTCGCTGATGATGATGGTGGGCTTGTTCTTTTTGGTGCCCATCCAGTTCAGGAAGGGGAGCGCGAAGCCCGTTGTCTTTCCGCTTCCCGTAGAGCCGATGATGAGTGCGTGCGTGTCCGGCGTGAAGGTTCCTTCCAGCTCTCCTGACTCATTGCGGGCGATGTAAATGGGGAATCCGCTGATGTCGGTTTGGGACAGCTTGCTGTAGGGGACGGTCATCTCGGGGTGAAGCGCTCTGTAAGCGGCGCCCTTGCAAAGCCGTGCGTTTTCGTTGTGCTCGTGCAGGGGGAAGCGCTCCTCAATGGAGTGCATATGAGAGCGTCTGGCGATTCTCGTTCTTTCGTGGGATTCGGAAGCCCCGGGGCGGGGCTTCGTATCGGCCGCGCCGTATACGGTATTTTCATCGTTCACGATCGTATTTTTATTTTTCATGTCCTTTTCATCCTTCTATTATTTAGGTAATTCAAGCCATTAGAGCGGTTTGGACGGGTCAGACCGTGGAATCTTTCCAGAAGCCGCCGTGGTTGTTGCCAAAATCGTATTTGTCGACGATGCCCTGCAGGACGGGAACCGTAATGCAGACGTGGCTATCCTCAGCCCTGAGTCGGCAAATCGCCTTGTTCAGGAGGTCGGTTACGGCAGCGTGAGAATAGTCAAAGAGGAAGGCGGGAACATCCGATGCCATTGTGAGAGAGGCGAGCTTGAATTCCGCCTTCTTTCTCTCCAAGGCGTTTGCGATGACGGTATGAAACTCGGTGAGCGACAATTCAGCCGCCATAATCACGTCGCAGCACTCGGCAACGGCGGAATCGGGAATCTCGGACGCGAACAGAATGGGCAGAACGCCCGAAAGATCCATCTCGATCTGGGGAGTGGAGCCAATGGCGTAGTGCTTTCTGCTTGCGGCATGGAGGTGGTTGACCAGCTCGGCTCGGGTTTCCTGACTAAGCATTTCGCAATGGTCAATCACGACGACCACGTTTCTGTCGCCGTGCTTCTGCATAGCGGCGATGAAGAGGTTTTCGGTGGAGCGGGAGAGGTTGCAGGCATCTCCCTCCTGCGGGCGGACATAGGATACGGGCGCGCCCGCGAAGGCGCTTCTGATGGCCTCTCGGTAGTAGTCCAGAACGAACTCGTCGTTGCAAACGAACAAGAGCGGCTTGTAGAGCGCGGTGTCGCGCAGATCCAGCATGGACAGATTGGCGTGGATATGCTCGGTCTCGGCTTGACGCTCCTCGGCAGAGGTGTCAAAAGCGGTTGCGTTGAAGCGGATTTCGGTATCCTGCGTGACGCCGAGCGGGAGACTGAGGGAGAGCGATTCCGCGTTCTTGAGAGAGCGGATCAACTCGTACTTCGAGTTCTCCCCGAGGACCGTCGAGCCGATGATCCTCATGACGTCGGGATGTGCCTTGTCGGGCTGAAGCACGCCCTGACAGAAGGCGTAGTCCAGCGCCAGGGTGATTTTGTCCTGCTTGGTATCGTCGGGGATCTCCAGCTCGTCCTTCAGGTAGAGGCGAACGGTCTTGCTCGACGAAGCGCCCAGAAGCGTGCACAGCTTGCTGTGGAACGCGGCGGGGGAATCGGAGTAGCGCGCCCCCATGAGGATCGCAAGGATGTGGTTCCAGCAGGCCGCGATCCTGATCCTCTTTTCGGCCACGGCGCGGTTTTCCTGAACCAGAATGCCGTGATATTCCAAGAACGCAAGCAGGGCGGTGCAATGCGTGTGGCCGCCCGAGGCTTTCTTCACCAGCATGCCGAGGACGGTGTCGAGCGAGGCGTCCTCCTGTGTCGGCAGAAGCTCGGTCTTGCTCTGGATGGCAAATACCTTTTGGGAAAGAACGTAATTTTCGGTGTCAGAGATCCGATCGGGGTACTGCTTGGAGAGGCGCATCAAGCGGTTGAAGTCAACGGCGTTGTCAGCGAGAGAAAAGAGATCGGACGAGATGATGTTCCAGATCTCATCCAGCCATATACGGTTGTGCACGCCGAACACGGCGGCATATCGATCATAGATATACCGCATTTCCTCGGGGGTGCAGTAGGCGGTGAAGAGAACGTCGGCGAACAGATAGTGGTTCAGGAAGGCGTTGCGCAGAAACGCGGGCTCGGTGGTCTTATGCAAGATTTTGTTGCTCATAGTATTCCTCCATAGTGATAGTACTTGCCTTGATGGGCGTTTGAACGACGCGGTCGATCAGACCGTATTCGCAGGCGGCCTGGGCGGACATTCGATTGTCGCGGTCGGTATCCGTGCGAATCTGCTCGATGGGCTTGCCCGTGTGCAGGGCGAGTAGGATGTTGAGCTTTTCGCGCGTGGCGCGCATCTGCTCTGCGTACAGGAGAATATCGGATGCTTGTCCCTGCGTTCCGCCTAAGGGCTGGTGGATCAGCACCTCACTGTTCGGGAGAGCCTCACGCTTCCCCTTGGTGCCCGCGGACAGAAGGAAGGCGCCCATGGAGGCGGCCATGCCGACGCAGGTGGTGCGGATATCGGCATCCACGAAGTTCATGGTGTCGTAGATCGCCAGGCCCGCGGAGACGGACCCGCCCGGGCTGTTGATCCAGACGTTGATTTCCCGATCCTCGCGGGGGACATTGTTGGCCTTGAACATGTAATCGAGATACAGAAGGGCGCTGATGGCGTAGTTTGCCATTTCGTCGCATACGGGGCCCCACAGCTTGATGGTATGTCGCTTCAAAAAGAAGCCGTCGGACAGCGGTTCGCTCTCTTTGCTTGCCGCGGGGAAGGTGAGCAGTTCTTTTTTCATACGTGTATCTCCTTTTTTGTTTTATTTTCTTTCGTTTTCAAGTGCGCTCTGATTATACATCGTGAGGCCGGGATTTCGCAAGCTACGAACGTAAATACGCCGCAATAAACGGAAAGTTTCGACATGAAATAAAAGAATGCGGTCGAACGGCAAACAGTGAGTGAGAGATAAAAATTTCGTTTACGCCGTTCTGAAATATTGTAGGGGTGCGAGGGAGTCCCTTGGGGCCAAGGTGGCTGTCGCCGAGAGTTTTTTCCGTTATATATTTAATGCGCGGTATATCGAAGCCGCATTGACGCCGCTCTCGCGGGTCTTCTATAATGCATAACGCGTATCGAGGAGGATTTTCGTACCGTACAATGATAAATTCTAACTTTTTTTGTAAATATATGTTCATAAATGTAAATAAAAAACGCACGAATGTGAACGAGCGGGATTTTCGTCGGAAAAATGCAAAAATAAAAATCGAAATCCTCAAAAAAATAAAGGAACCCGTTGACAACCCGAGATGCGTGTGCTACAATATACCCACATTTCCACGTTTTACGAGCTTATACAAATTTTACGGCAGAAAGAGGAGGAATCGGTAATGTTGAGCGACAAGCAAATAAAGCTGCTCAAGGGCTGTGTCAGCAATAACCTTCGGGAATTGATGGAGGCGATGGATTGGACACAGGCCAGACTGGCTGAAAAAATGGGGTGCGCTGAGGGAACCATCAGCCACTACGTGAAGGGCGAGCGCCTCCCTCCGTTGGATTTTATGGTGGGACTGTGCGCCCTGCCTGAAATCAGAGAGCGGGGGTTTGAGCTCAATGTGGACGCGCTGATTGGCGACAAATTCAACCCCACCGCACCGACACGCAGACAAAGCATTCCCTCGGGTGTCACCGCGCGGGAGGCGGGGCACGGTGATTTTCTCGGAAATTACCTCTGCTATTTCTTTGATCAGAGCAAGCCCCTGACCGATCCTGATTTTGATCGGGGCGGGGAATTACGCTACGGCGTCGTGTCGGTTCACGACGTGTGGGAGAGCCTGACGGGGGAGCGGAGCATCCGCGCCAAGGTTGCCTTCTTCAAGGAGGAGGACGGTGAGGCCTCGTTGCGTCTGAAGCGGGCGTTGGATGCCGTTTTTCAATCGGAGACGGATATAATGGCGCGTAACGCTGCCATAGAGGAAGCCTTCCGAGGGGAACCGACCGTAGCAAACGCAACCTATGGGGGCACCGTGGCTTTTAGTGATTACCACGTTTTCCTGAACGTTTACAGCGACGTTTACGACGACAATGCGTTGATGATTTTCTACTCGCCGCAACGGCGAGGTGATACCGAATATGCGGGCGGACTTGGAACCGCGTCTCTTGTTGCGCGCGGAAGATCCCCAATGCCGACGGCGCAAAGGGTATTCATGACAAAATATGAGTTGAATTGCCCCTGCGAGGTGATTTCCGAAGCACTGTGGATGGCGAAGGCTTGTTCCACCGTGTCGCAAGAGGGGGATGCAAACGCGCTGTGTGATTTCTGCCGAAAACTGTATCAGGACGAGGTTCTCTCTCGGAATTTTGCTGAGTCGGACAAGAAGGTGCTGGTGCGGAACCGTTTGGATCAGATTGTGGCACAAAACGTCGAGAAGAATATCCGCTTCCTCGGCGGTGTGAGCGAGGACGAGGACAGAGCGGCGTGCAGGCTCATTGAGCAGTACAGGAAACAGTAGAAGGAGGGATAGTATGGTTTTGAACCGTACCCTTGCGGACAATCCGCAAGTCGTATACGTGATTGATCGAATCAAGAAGCACTCCAGGACGGCGGCCCTTGACGTTGTGGGTGCGTATAATCTTTTGTGTGACGGCATGACATTGCAAACCGAAGAGGCAACGAGGCGCATCCGACGGGCGTACATCATGTGTAAATATATGGACCCCGATGCCGAGGACGTGATTTCCATGCTGCTGCTTCACGAGATCGCATTGCGGCGGCCAAGCCTGCGGGTTCTCCTGCAATACGTGAGTGAGAAGCGCGCCGAGCAGTACCACAAGCAAATGAGTGAGGCGTGTAAGAACGCCCCCGAGCATCCGAATTGGTCTGCCGAGGAGTGTATCAGCTACTACGTTATGATGCGTGTCTGCGACAAAATGCTGAACCGTCTGATGCGGACAATGAACAGAAACCGCCTGTCCAACACGTTCGTCATTTCCGACGCGTACGGCATGGCCAAGGAGGCGCATATGTGGAGGACGAGAGAAACGGGGGAGCCCTCCCTGGTCCATCCGCTTCGTGTGGCCGAGTTTCTGATGCAGCTCGGGGTGGAGAGCTCGGTGATTGCGGCGGCCTTGCTCCATGACACGACGGAGAACAAGGATTATCCCGTGGACAGAATTTCCAAGGTATGCGGCGCTAAGGTAGCGCAGTACGTAGGCGCGCTCGCGTCGGTGCAGGACGCATACATCCGCTGCTCCGTGGACGAAAAGGTCGGCAAGAGATTTGAGAAGCTCTTGCATACGGTGATCGCCCGCAGGGATATGATCTTTGCGTTGTATATCAAGGCGGCCGATCGAATCCAGGAGCTTCGCGCGATTGAATCCTCTGAGGAGGCTGAGATTCGGGGCCTGGTAGAGGAAACCCGGCGGGATTACCTGCCCCTTTTCCAGGTATTCAAGTTGAATTACTTTGTGCGCGAGATTGAAAATCTCGTATGGCGCGCCGCCGACGTGGATCGCTGTACCAAAATGGAGGCGGCCTACGAGGATATGGTTTCGAGAAACAGCGCCTTTCTCGAGGAGTTCAAGGCACTTCTTCACGACTACATCGATCTGGACGTGAATCACTACGCCCTGACGCCTGAGGCGATGGACTACGACGTGGACATTCATGACCGTCGGCTGTTGCCCTACGAGGTGTACGAGTGCCTGAAGCGCGCCGGCGTGGAGTTTGGAGATCCGACCAAGACGGTTCGTAAGAGTGTGGTTCCCATTTGCGATATCGATATCGTGGTGGATCCTCTGGGTGAGGGGGCTACGGTGGATACCTTCGTCTCTGAATTTGCCAGGATGTTCAATACCCGCATTTCCGTGACGGGCCGAACCATTATGGATTTCTACGTGGATGCGGCCGGCGCGTTTGTCTTTGAGGTCGGCGACCGTTATCGCAACGTATTCCGATGCCGTATCGTGAAGCGCAGTGATTACGACGTGCAAAAAACCGGTATTTTCCTGAAGAGCATACCGGAGGAGATGGAAGAGGATTCCAACGGTAAGACCGAGAAGATCAACGTTCAGCTCAGAAACGGCAAGGTGATCACTCTGCCCAAGGGGGCGATCGTCATAGACGTCGCCTTTGCCATTCACGAGGAGGTTGGATACGCGGTCAGCTCGGCCATTGTCAACGGACATAAAGCCAGTATTTATAAAACTCTTTCGGACGGTGATCGCGTGATCATTGAAACCGATACCCGCAGAGCCGACGGCGTTACGCGCGAGTTTGTTCCTCACGCCCGTATCAGTTGGCTGAACTGGGTCGCAACCAAGAGGGCCAAAAAGATGATCATCAATTTCTTGTCTGACCGTTATGAGGGCGACGATCCCAGGTACGAGAACGAGGCGGATACCGCTATGGTTCTCTCGTCCGCGGATAAGATTCTGTCGGAGTGGCATCCGACGTAGCCACTCACGGGGAGGCAGGCACGAATCATCCCCCCGGGGATTGATTCGGCCGCCCTCCCGCGATGATCAACGATCCGGGAAACAGAAGCCCGATAACCACAGAAACCGGAAACCCGGGAAAGGATTTTTTCATGAATAAACTAACACCCGAACAGCTGGTGCTACTAAATCGAAAAATTGTCGCGGCAAACGAATCCTCCGTTTCGCAGGAAACCATGAACGTTCTGAGGGAAATTGCCGATATTCCGTATGTAAAAGATAAGCGGTTTTTCTACGTGCATAAAAACACGATTCATAAAGCGGCCAAGCTGGGGAATCTGATAGCAAGGCGAAAACCGTTCAAGAATGGAAATCAGGAAACAGCCATATTGGCATTACTGACACTTCTGGATATCAATGGATACAAAATGGCAAATTACAGTCAGGATATGAAAGACCTATGCGCGTGTTTGGAAAATGAGGAAACAGATGATATTTGCGCGTGGATAAAGGCTCACGTGGTGGATGATGGGTACGGAAATCCCGCTTTTGAGGACGGTGAGGAGTCGGAGGAAAGATGAAAATTCACGATTTACGAATTTAATCACAAATTTAAAAGAAAAATTTACGTTCTTAGTGCGTCTTGTCGTTTTTGATACAGACAAACGGGGTGCGGTGTGGTACAATGTGTGCAGTGATTAAGTGACAAACCATCAGGGGGGCGGTGTATGATATATTACGCTGTGGCGGACGTTCACGGATTCTATACGCTTTTGGAAAAAGCACTGCGTGACGCGGGCTTCTTTGACGAAACCGAGCCGTGCAAGCTGGTGGTGTGCGGCGATCTTCTGGATCGCGGCTCCGAGGCAAGGCAGATGATCGACTTCATGCTGCGACTCGCGGAGGAGGACAAGCTGATCTACGTTTTCGGGAATCACGAGGATCTGCTCTATGAGTGCCTGCAGAAAATTGTCGGGGGTGACGTTTTTGAGATCGCATCGGGTATGTCCCATCATTACACCAACGGAACGTGGGATACCCTGCTTCAGATCAGTGAGTTGAGTGCTACGGAGGCGTACAAGGCGCCGCGTGAATTGGTCCGAAGGGTATTGAACTCTCCGTATTACAAAAAACTGTTGCCACTCGGCGTGGATTACTATGAAACTCCGCACTATATATTCACTCACGGATGGATACCATCCCATGCGGTCGGGTATAAGCCGTATACGACGTATACGTACGAGCCGGGCTGGCGGGAGGCCGATGAGGAGCAGTGGCGCCGTGCCCGATGGTACAACGGGATGCAGCTCGCCTGCAAGCAGAAGGTGCTTGAGCCCGAGAAGACCATTGTGTGCGGCCACTGGAACGCATCGTACGGACACGCGCATATTCACCGCGCGTGCAGTGAGTGGGGCTCTGACGCCATTTTCAAGCCCTTCCTTGATCATGGCATCATCGCGCTCGACGCGTGTACAAAATACAGCGGTCAGGTGAACTGCGTGAAAATCGAGGACTAAAAAAGCGCAAGCGGACACGCTTGCGCTGAAAAGCTACATACAAATTGACACAGGGCGCAGTCATGCGCCCTGTGTCCTCCTCTGGGGGTATCAGTCGAAATATCCTTTATAATCAATGCTGTGCGGGCTATGGGGGAACAGATGACGGTACAAGTCGATGAAGTAGTCGTCAGTCATGCTGGCGATGTAGTCCACCACGAGCTGGTTTGGCTCGGTCTGCTCGTACGGCACGGCGCGCTCGTAGTGGGCCCGGTTGACGTAGCGGATGTGATGCGTGAAGATGGGAGAATTGACATCCTGCGACGTGAGATCGCGGAGCAACCGTTCGTACATCTCAGCCATCATGGGCTTGATGTCGGTGTCAAATCTGGCGGCTACCGCGGGGGACAGGTAGATTTTCTCGTAGTTTTCGTTCTTTGCCTTGACCAGGGCGTTGAAGTGCCGCTCGTCCATTTTGATGTAGTCCTTGCCGTAGCTGTTTTCGATGATGTTGACGATGAGGTTGTTGATGATCTCGGCGTTTCTCTCGCCGATATCCGAGGGGGAGAAGCTCTCCGCCGAGATGATATTGGCCTTCTCGGCGTCCTGCCGATCCTTTCCGAGGTAGGCGATGATGTCGGAAATGCGCATCACGCAGCCCTCCAGCGTGGAGGGAATCAGCGCGCGGACGTTGGTCTTGTCGAGATAGCAGCCCTCGATCATACGGTCGAATTCTTCAAAGGAGGTCAGCGGACACGGACGGTATTCGAGAAGCTCCAGCTCGCCGTCGTGGCTGGCGATGCCCGAGAGGGTTTGCAGGCTGATGTTGTACGGGTAAATCTGATCCAGCACGCGCACCGAATGGATGTTGTGAGAAAACCGCCGTCCCGTGTGGGTGCGCAGAAGCTCGTCAAGATACTTTTCCCCCGCGTGACCGAAGGGCGTATGTCCGATATCGTGGCCCAGCGCGATGGCCTCGATCAGATCAAGATTGAGGTTAAGGGCCTTGCCGATGGTTCGCGCGATACGGGAAACGAGCTGAACGTGCAGGGCGCGGCGGGTGATATCGTCGTTCCGGTAGAAGGAGAACACCTGCGTTTTGTCGGCGTAGCGATTGTAGTACGGGCAATGCAGGATCTTGTCGATATCGCGGATGAACGCCGTGCGCCAGACGTTGGCGGTATCACTCTCGCGGTAGGCGCGGCGAACCACGCCTGCCTCGTCAAAGGCGAGGTTGGGGCGCGTGGCGTTTTTCATATCGGTCAGGATGGCGCGCTCGGTTTTTTCGGATAGCCTTTCGTAGTGCAGCATAGCTTCCTCCCCGTGGGTGTTGTGAACACCTTTATTATAGCATAGCCGCGGGAAAAAGGCAAGAGCCAATGCCCATTTTACATGGAAGATCAAAGAATTAAAAGCTTGAACGCTTCAAGCGAAGGATTACTGACAGAAACGGAGAAAAGCATGAGAAGATGTACGCAAGCCGAAGAGGGTGACGGAAGGATCCGACGCAAACAGATCCGATGCGCGTTTCGGTTCGAGGGAGAGTTGTATCTCATCCTGACCAATGAGTTGGACGAGGACATAGTGACGCGGGGTGAGTGGAATTGGTACGAAGGGTTTACTCACGCGTCGGAGTATGTGTCACGCTCGGCTTTGGATATAGCCGAGAAGATCGTTGGTCTTCATACGGAAGACCCCGCGCGCTATCCGCTCGTTGGTGAGTGGTACGCCGCCGAGATATACCCAATTGACGGAAGACTCCGATGGCGCCTGAAAAAAACCAAGCCGTCGACCTTTTCAGGGAAGGTTGGTGCCGTATCCTACCTGCTGCATTGCTTGGTGGCTCTCGCGTGCGTGGCAGTGGTCCTCGTGTCGAACCGATCGATCATGTGCGATTGGCTGGGTGCTATATGGCCGTTCATTCCGTCGTCCATGTTGCTCGGTGTTGCCTGTGCCGTGGAGCTGGCGGGGAGCGTGCTTCTGTTTTTTCTGTTCAGACGGGAACGGGGGGCGCTCAGCCTCTTGTGCAATGCGTGCGTTCCGCTGGGGTGCATCATTCTGGTGGGGATGTTCAACCGGTATTGGTGGATGCGCATTGTGATTCCCATCGTGTTTTTGGTGGGTTGCCTGCTGGCGATACTGTACGTTGGACTGCTGAAGGGGCATGACGTGAAGATCGGCAGCAGCCTGAAGACGGCAACGGCGATTCTGGCGTTTGCGCTGGTTGTGATATCCTTTTCCTGCGAATTGAGCGCGCGTACCTATGTAGCGAAACCCAATACTCTGCATGAAATGTCGGAAGAGGAAGCGATGGATGAGCTTTCGCGTCGCTGCGCCAACCTGGAGAGGCAAACGTGGGGAACGCTGACTCGGCAGGAGAAGATTGACCTTTTGCAGTTCATCTGTGATTATGAATGTGCGTTTGTTCTGGGATGTGAGCCCGTTACCGTATGCGCGGGACACACCGACCGCTGGTCGGTCTTGGGAACCTATTGCAACGGTGACAGAAGCGTTACGATCCGGGAACAGCACCTGCAAAACGGTGGCGTGCTGCGGGTTTTGCAGACGGCGTTGCACGAAACACGCCACGCATACCAACATAGCCTGGCGGAGATGTATGCCTCATTGAAGCCCCATATTCGGGAGGAACATGAGAATCTGATTCCGTTCATGCAAGCGCAGGTGTATGAGGGGGAAATTAACAACTATTGCTCGGGAGAGGATGACTACATGGCCTACTACGAGCAGGAAATTGAAAAGGACAGTCGGGCGTGGGCCAAACAGCGGATTCAGGAAAGCTACCTTATATTTATATACGAATAGAGCAGAGGACAAGGGCGTGCCGAGGAAAGCCGTGGCACGCCACGGCTTTCGAATTGAAAACTTGTCCGGGAGAGCGGGCGGGAAGCAATGGGCGTTTTTTGTCGCATTGGATTTGCTATAATGGAGGTACAAAAACCGCCGAAACAAAAAGATGGGAGCGAGATTATATGGATCTGTTCGATAATATCAGTGAGCCCGAGGATCGCCCCGGGGTTGAATACGCCTGGATCAGGAGACTTGGCTCGCAGGTCGTGTTCATGAAGCTTCCGCGGGGGGCAACGTGCTACGGCGGACGGAATAAATACGGTCTGCTGGCGAGGAATGTGAGCTTTCTTCAAAGCGCCTCGGTTTTCTGCGCGGCGAGCCCTGCGACCGAGGCATTCCTGCAGTAC
This sequence comes from uncultured Clostridia bacterium, assembly GCA_904502015.1. Classification (GTDB taxonomy): domain Bacteria; phylum Bacillota; class Clostridia; order Oscillospirales; family CAG-272; genus CAMEON01. Next base: position 29,742 of record CAJGEA010000005.1, read on the forward strand.
GATGTGCAGGAGCTCACACGGGACTGGAATCCCTCTTGGATGCAGTATAAATTTATTGGTATCGGCGAAGGGGCGCTTTGGGGGTTGACACATCTGTACCACGAGATGCCCTTCCGAAAAATGCTCCTCATCAATATGCCGCTCACGCACGAGCTGGGAAAAACCGTGGAGCTGCTTTCGGGCGTGGATCGGAACAAACTCTGCTTCGTGTACGGCGATGCCGATCCCTCCTACCGCTACACCCCGCTTTTGCGGCGGCTGTACGCCGAGGTGATCACCGTCAAGGGCGCGGATCACAGCTTCAGGGGTATGACGGGGAAATTTGCCGATCTGGGCCGCTATTTGTAACGTAGAAAACGGATCGAATAGCAACGAACGAAAAAAGAAAGGACTCCCTCAATCAGAGGGCGGCCCTCGCAGGGCGAGGGTATGGTTTTGTATATGATGAGAACGCAGAACGCGGGAGAGCTTGCGGGTTTCTCCCGAAACTATGATTTGATCCGCACCGTTATGCTGGGGCACGCCGTGGGCGACGCGCTGGGCGTGCCCGTGGAGTTTCGGAGCAGGAGCGTGCTGGACGGCGATCCCGTGACCGATATGCGCGGCTACGGCACGTACCCCTATCCTGCGGGCACGTGGAGTGACGATACCAGCATGAGCCTGTGCGCGCTGGAGGCGATGGGGGATCCCGAATTCAGCTACGAGCGCGTCATGGAGAATTTCGCGGGCTGGCTTCTCAATAACCGCTTTACGGCAACGGGGGAGTGCTTTGACGTAGGCGGCACCTGCTTGCGTGCAATCAAAAATTATTCTGTCCACAAGCTGCCGCCTCACAAGTGCGGCCTGCGTGACGAGTGTTCCAACGGCAACGGCTCGCTGATGCGGATCCATCCCTTCGCGCTGTACGCCTACGTGAAGGAAATGGATTTTGACGGCGAGGACGGCTGGGGTGTGTGGATCTCGCGCGGCTCCGCGCTCACTCACGCGCATGATCGCGCCGCGCTGGGTTGCCTGATCTACGCGTTCGTGCTGATGGGCATTCTGTCCAATCCCACCAAGGAGGGAGTCCGCGCGGGCATTCGGCAGGCAGGGGAGCGGTTGTCCGCTTATCCCGAATTTGAGGCATACCAACGTATTTTTGCCTCGGATTTTGAAGCACTCCCAAGAGACGAGATCAGCGGCAGCGGCTACGTCGTGGATACGCTGGAGGCCGCGCTGTGGTGCCTGCTCACAACCGATTCTTATCGGGCGTGCGTGCTGAAGGCGGTCAATCTGGGCGAGGATACCGACACGGTCGGTGCCGTTGCGGGCGGTCTGGCCGCCGCGCTGTACGGGGCGGCCGCCATTCCCACCGAGTGGCTGGATACCCTGCAGGGCTCGGACGAGATCACCGCGCTGTGCCGCGCCGCGGCGGAGAGATGGTCGATGTGAGCGGTCTTACGGCGCTTTATTTGCCCAAACCGCTTGACAGAATCTGAAAAAGCAGTATAATAGATGTAGAACAACAGTGTATTTCGATTTTTTCGGAAGGGATGGCGAGTCGTCATCTTACACGTATGCTAACCGTATTCGCTGCACAAGCCCTACAAAAGCGTTTCTTCCAAGCGCCAGCGCTGTCAGAAAGCTTTTGCTTAACGGGCTTGTTCCGCTCAGACGAAACGCTCGACGTAGCGTCAGCAAGGCAATGCACGCTCCGCTTTGCATTGCCCTGCTTATTCTACGCCTGCGCGCTTCGCCGTACAAATTGGTGTTGTTCTATAATGGATCGGGGAGGTGAGCTGATTGATCGTTTACAGAGATCTTGCGTCGGTTGAGCGAGATCTGGGCTTTCCCGCGAAAACCTTGTATGGGTTGAGCAACAATCCGCAAAAGCACTACCGCACCGTGCATATTCCCAAGCGCGACGGGGGCGTGCGTAAGCTCTCGGTCCCCGATCCGATTCTGAAACGGGTACAGCGCGCCATTGCTGACCAAATTCTCGCGTATTACCCCGTTTCGCGCTACGCCACGGCGTACACGGCGGGCAGCAGCGTCCAAAGAAACGCGCGGCCGCACGTGGGGAAGGGAAAGCTCCTGAAGCTGGATATTGAGGGCTTTTTCGACCATATTACCTATTCGAGTGTGAAAAATATCGTTTTCTATGAGGAGAAATTCTCCGAGCCCATCCGCATATTGCTGACCATGCTCTGCTACTACAAGGAGTCCCTTCCGCAGGGCGCGCCGTCCTCGCCCGCGATCACGAATATCATTATGTATGATTTTGACGAGAAGGTGGGGGCGTACTGCCGAGGAAAGGGC
>CAJGEA010000006.1 GCA_904502015.1 uncultured Clostridia bacterium
GGCAAACAGGGAACGGGCGGCGGCGATCTCGTTGCGGTGCGCGTCGTAGAATGCGCGGTCAAACAGCTCCTCGCCGCACACGGGTACGTCGGGGGCGTAGAGCTCGCACCGCGCGGCGACCGATTCGATCAGTGAGAGCACCTCGGGGCGGGAGGAAGCAAAGGAGAGCAGGACGATAAGGTTGTCCGTGCCGTATTTTTCACAAACGTCAGAGAAGGAGAGCACGGTCTTGCCGTGAAAGCTGTGTCCGCGCACGAATCCGTCGCTGGCAAAGAAATCCGACACCGCAATGCCGTAGTGCTCACAGACGGCCAGGATCTTGTCGGCGCCGTTGCCCATGCCGTACATCACGATGGGGCGCCCGCGTCGGTGGGCATCGGCAAGATATGTCCAAAGGTCGGTCATACTGTACCTCCTTTATTGCAGTTTTTGACCGCCCCTCTTGACAATTTCCCTCGGTGGGTGTAAAATGAAGGTATCCAAAGAAAGGACGGTATGGATATGGCAAACGATTGCTTGTTCTGTAAGATCATCGCAGGGGACATCCCCTCGACCAAGGTATATGAGGACGAGGCGGTATACGCCTTCCGTGACATTGCTCCCATGGCACCCACTCACATTTTGGTGGTTCCCAAGGTGCATATCGCATCGGCAGACGAGGTCAGCGCCGAGAACAGCGCCTACGTCGCGCGCATCTTTGAGGTCATCCCTAAGATCGCGGCGGCAGAGGGGCTCACGGGCGGCTACCGCGTCATCACCAATTGCGGTGCGGATGCCTGCCAGTCGGTGAGACACCTGCATTTCCACATCCTCGGCGGCAAGCAGCTCCCCGATCAGATGGCGTAAGCCGCGAACAACTGCATACAGAAAAGGGAAGGCGACCCGCGCGCGGGTCGCTTGCCCTTTTTGTTTTGTGAGGGAAACTTCTTGCAAGAAGTTTCCCTCACACTCCTTTCAAGAACCTTAAAAAGGATATTACTGAAACATATTGAAATATATATATTTTCAAAGTTTTTGAGATTCCAAAGAACTTTTTTCGGCGATGCTTGCATCGCGAAGTTCATTTGGCGGGGTGCAGGGGCGGCGCCCCTGCAAAAAACGTCACTTCAGCCTCCGTGCCTCGGTGTAGAAGCGCTTGTCGGCGGCGTGGCCCATGGAAAAGGTCTTGCGGGGGAGCGAGCCGTCCGAGATAACGGTGGAGAACAGCTCCTCCTTGGCCATGCCGTCAAAGAGAAAGCCGATGGTATCGGCGCGGCCAGCGAGGGACACGGTGGTGTCTTCGCCGTGGATGTAGTCGATGTACGCGCCCTCGGGGGCGGCGGTGCGGAGATACTCGTCGAGGAACTCCTGCACAGTGCCGACGGTCAGCGCCGAGACGGGCGCGGGGATAGTCAGCGTACCGCGGCGGTCGCCGCTGATCCACTCGACGGTCTGGGGGGCGGCGGTACCGTTTTGGGTTTGGATGAAGGCGTCAAACGCCGCGAGCAGATGGTCGGGATCGACCCCGAACGCCACGCGGTAGATGGGCTCAAATTCCAGCGCCTCGTCGTAGAGGTTGACCACCTCGGCAAGGGCGTAGCGCGCGGGGTGGGTCTTAGCCGCCTCGTCGCCGAGGGCGGCGCGTACCTCCTCGTAGCAGGTCTTGGCGGCGGCGAGGGAGTGGTTGCCGTCACCCACCGCAAAGAGCAGGGGGGCAAGGCCCGCCTTGCCGTAGCGATCCTGCATAGCCTCGGGGGTGGCAAGCGCATCGAGTGCGGCGATGGCCGCGCCCTGTGCCTCGGCATCCACAAAGTAGCCTGTGATGTGACCGCCGCCCTGCATCAGATCGTGATCGTAGGCAACGGGGAAGTCGGCTTTCTGGTTAGTAAGAGGCTCGATGACGGTGCGCGCGCGGTCATCAATGAGAAGCATAACGTGGGGGAGCTCAATGGAAGCGTCGCGGCGAATGGTGGTGCGGGCGGGGATACGCTCGGCCACCGTCAGCTCGGTGGCGCGGATGAGGCTGTGCGCACCGCGATGGTAGTCGTATGCCTCCAGATCGATCAGTCCTACCAGCCCTCGGCGGATCTTGCCGTCGCTCTGGGTGCGCTCCACGAGGATCATGGAGTCGGGGTGAGAGATCAGCACATCGCGCAGGTAGTCCTCCATAGCGGCCAGCACGCGGGGCTTGCGCTCGGCAGTCTCCGCAAGGTAGACCTCGGGCAGGACGAGACGGAGGGTGGAGGGGGCGCTGCCCACCAAGCGGTCGGCGGACTCCCAGTATGCGGGCTCGCTGGTGTACTGGTCACAGGCCACGCAGGACCATTTTGCGCCGTCCATGCGGCTGAAATCGGGCAGGAGAATATCGGCGGGGAAGAAGCAGTTGGTTTTCATAGGCGATTCCTTTCGTTGGGATCAGTGGAGGATCAGAACACCACGCGCTCCACCCGCACACAGCGGTGGGGGGCGTTGTTGTCCAGCTCAAAGAGGGCGGCGTGCGCCTCGATGGGGCCGTCGGCCACCGTAAAGCGGGCGGGCATGTGAGTGGTCATCTTGTAGAGCACGGCATCCTTGTCGGTGCCGAGGACACCGTTTATGGGGCCCGTCATGCCGAGGTCGGTGATGTACCCCGTGCCGCCGGGCAGGATGCGCTCGTCGGCGGTGGTGACGTGGGTGTGGGTGCCGAACACGATTTGCACCCGTCCGTCCAGATAGTAGCCCATGGCGATCTTCTCGGAGGTCGCCTCGGCGTGGAAGTCCAGCAGAGCGACATCATAGCTGCCCCGCTCACGTTCCAGAATGCGATCCACGGCGGCAAAGGGATTGTCCAGCGCGTCGAGAAATGCCGTGCCCGATGCGTTCATACAAAGCAGGCGAAGTCCACCCACGTTGCGGACGGTGTAGCCGTAGCCGGGGCAGGCGGGGGGGTAGTTCGCGGGGCGAATGATTTCGGTGGAGTGATCGTCGAGGAACTGTCCGATATCACGGCACCCGAAGGCGTGGTTGCCCAGTGTGAGCAAGTCAATGCCGCAGTCCAGCAGATCTTGCGCGTCCCGTGCCGAGAGCCCGTGGATCTCAGAGGCGTTCTCGCCGTTGGCAACGACGAAATCCACCCCGAGACGGTTGCGGAGCGACCACAGCCGCTCGGCAAGGTAGGGGATACTGCGCTTGCCGACAACGTCCCCGATGGAGAGTATTTTCATGTGGTAAAGTCCATTCTATATCGCTTGGTGCGATGGTATTTTATGAGTTTCGGGCGAAGAATTTGTCAATGACCTCGGCCTCGGCCTCGGCCAGACGGGACAGGCAGGCGTCGTCGGTGAGGAAGGCGGCGTCGGCGCGGTTGGTGTGGAAGCCGTGCTCCACGAGAACGGCGCACTTGCAGCCCGAGGCTACGCTGTTACGCAGAACGCTGTAGAAGTCGATGGAGGGATCCTCGGTGGAACGGCGCGTCTTGATGCCGCGATCTGCTGTGTTCATGGTGCGGACAACGGCATCGTTGAGTGCCAGCGCAAGGGTAGCGTTGCGTTCCTCGTCGGACACCGAATAGTAGACCTCCGAGCCGCACACCTCATCGTACTGCTCAGGCAGGGTGGCGGGGCCGGGGGCGTTGGAGTGGAGAGAGATGAACAGAATGGCACCGTTGTCGCCCGCCATGCGGCCGCGCTCCACAAGGGAGGGATCGTTGTCGATCTCGGGGCGGGTGAGCATGGTGTCAAAGCCGCGAGCCTCCAGCTCGCGACTGAGGTGCAGGGCAAGGTAGAAGTTCTGCGTGCCCTCGAATTTGCCGGGCAGGATGGGGTAGGGGTTGCCCTCCTTGCCGTGTCCTGCGTCAATTATGATCAGTCCTCTTGACATAGTGGCCTCCTATGGAGTATAATAAAGATACATTTATTATACATGAACGGACGCCGTTTGTCAAGAGATTTGCACGAGTCCGCTCGGAGAGGAGAGGCCATGTCTCGATTGCTGTCAGCATCCATAGAAACGCTGTCCGGCGTAGGGGGAGCGCGCAAAGCCGCGTACGCCCGTCTCGGTATTCACGTCGTGCGGGATCTTTTGTACCATTTCCCGCGCGCCTACGAGAATCGCGGGGACGTGCGCCCTCTGACCGACGCGAGCATGGACGCCTACGCCGAAGGCGGTGCTAAAATGGCGACCGTGATGACGGTGTCCACCGAGCCCCGCCGCGCTCGACTGAAAAACCGCATGACGCTGCTCAAATTTCGCGCGGTGGACGATCGCTCAAACACCGTGTGCGAGATTAGCTTTTTCAATCAAGACTACCTGCATTCCACCTTCACGGTGGGGGCGACCTTCCGCTTCTACGGCAAGGTGGAGTGCCGCCGCGGGACGTACAGCATGACCGCGCCTGCCTTCGAACCCTATGTGGAGGGCATTGACCTGCCTCCGCTCTACCCCGTCTATCCTCTCACGCAGGGTATCAGCAACAAGCTCATCACCACCCATATCGGGCAGATTCTGCCCGTGGTCACGGCGCAGACGGAGGATCCCTTGCCCGAGGAGATCCGCGCCGCCGAGGGCCTTTGTACGCTGGGCTACGCCCTGCGGGAGATCCACGCACCCACCGATTTTGAAGCCCTGCACACCGCCAAGCGCCGCCTCGCGTTTGACGAGTTTTACCGCTTTGCCCTTGCCATGGGCACGTTGGGACACACCGCCCGACGGACGGGCGCACCCGTATGCCGCGTCGACGATGCCACTCTGCAACAGTTTCTGGATAGCCTGCCTTACGCCCTGACGGGGGCGCAACGCCGCGCCGTAGAGGACGTGCGCCGCGATATGGCGTCGGATACCTCTATGAACCGTATGCTGGTGGGCGACGTGGGATGCGGTAAGACGGTCTGCGCCGCCGCCGCCATCTACGTGGCGGTCAAATCGGGGCGGCAGGCCGCGCTCATGGCCCCCACGAGCATTTTGGCGGCCCAGCACGCGGCTGACCTCATTCCGCAATTTGAGTCCCTCGGCATTCGCGCCGCCCTGCTCACGGGGCATACCACCGCCGCGCAGAAGCGTAAGATCTACGAGACGCTGGCTTCCGCCGACCCTGCCACGCGGCTGGACGTGATCATCGGTACGCAGGCGCTTCTTTCCGAGGGGGTGCGCTTTGCCGCCCCCGCGCTGGTCGTGACCGACGAGCAGCACCGCTTTGGCGTGAATCAGCGCGCTACCCTTTCCGAGAAGAACGGCAACGCGCACCTGCTCGTCATGAGCGCCACCCCTATCCCCCGCACGCTGGCGCTGGTCATGTATGGCGACCTTGACGTATCCCGCATCAACGAGATGCCCCCGGGCCGCCAGCGGGTGGATACCTTCGTGGTGGACGAGTCCTACCGTGCGCGGCTGGATGCCTTTATCCGCAAAAACACGGCGGAGGGCGGTCAGGTCTACGTGGTCTGCCCCGCCGTGGAGGAGCGCGAGGAGGACGAGCGCGACGACGCCCTCATCCCCCTGTTCGCCGATTTCGGGGGAGATGCCCTGGCTATGGCCGAGATACCCCACGAAACGCCCCTTAAGGCAGCCGTCCAGTACGCCGCCGAGCTGGCCGAGCGACTGCCCGAGCTGACGGTGGCCTTCGTCCACGGGCAGATGAAGCCTGCGGAGAAGGACAAGGTCATGGGGGATTTTGCGGCAGGGAAGATTCACGTGCTGGTGTCCACCACGGTGATCGAGGTGGGTGTCAATGTCCCGAATGCGTGCCTCATGCTGGTCGAGAACGCCGAGCGCTTCGGTCTGTCCCAGCTTCACCAGCTACGCGGACGCGTAGGACGCGGTACGCGGAAATCCTACTGCGTGCTCATTCGCGGTGGGGGCGGGGACGCCGCCAAGGCACGCCTTGAGGTCATGCGGACGACCTACGACGGCTACCAAATCGCCGAGCAGGACCTCATTCAGCGCGGCCCTGGTGATTTTCTCGCCTCGTCTGAGGGCTCGGGCATCCGCCAGAGCGGCGGTATGCGCCTCGCCGAGCGGTGGTCTGACCCTGCGCTTATGGATCGCGCCTTTTCCTACGCGCGCGCGCTTTTGGAGGACGATCCCGACCTGCGCTCCCATCCCGAGCTGCGTGCTGAGATCGAGCGAATGTACGCCGACGCGGGACATATCCTCAACTAATGCTATTTTTCTTTTGAAACCTTGAATTTGTTTTACCCTCTCACCCGCTTCGCGGGAGCTGTCTCGCTGCGGCTCGGGCACGACACGGCTCTGACTGCCACCGGCAGTCATTCACTACCGTGTCGCCGCTTCGCTACCCAAAGGGAGAGCCTTTCCAAAGCCTCCCCCTTTGGGGGAGGTGGCACGTCATAGACGTGACGGAGAGGGTAAATGCGATTCGAGTTTTTAATTGAAAATTAGTATAAGCGAAAATGCCTGCCCGTTGCACGATAATGTGCAACGGGCTCTTTACATTTCGGCAAAATTGTGCTATAATAAAGCTCCCACGAGCGGGGAAGCAGGTGAGATTCCTGCACGAGCCCGTCGCCGTGAGGTGCGCTGTGGCTGATGCCACACTTATATGCTGTCTTACCCGCCGCCGCAGGCGGGAAAAGGGTCATTGGGTTATACCGAGAAGGCCGACGGCAAATGCACCGAGTCGAAATACCCGACGTGGGAACACGCCTCAAAAGGATCGCGAGCGCCGATCCGCAGGTAAAAATTTACATCCAAAAAGGAGAAAAGCAAATGAACAAGACAAGCAAGCGCGCAAACCGTTGGCTGTCGCTGATCCTTTGCACGGTGCTGATTGCGGCTATGGCACTGATGGCAACGGGCTGTGACACCCAAAAGACCGACGGGGAAACCACCCCGAACACCACCACCGCGGATACCGCCGTGGAGACCTGCGCCACCTTGGGCGAGGGCGAGACGGTATTCTACCTTGAGGTGGTGGGCAAGAACGGAGGCACTACCCGTTTTGAGATCCATACCGACAGCCATACCGTAGGCGAGGCTCTTCTTGCCACGGGACTGATTGAGAACGACACGGGCACCTACGGTCTGTTTGTCAAGACGGTCAACGGGGAGACCGTTGTCTATGAAGAGGACGGCATGTACTGGGCATTCTACGTGGACGGCAAATATGCCACCAAGGGTGTCAGCGACACCGCCGTCGATGCCGGCGTGACCTATGCACTCCGAGCAGAAAAATAACGCGCAGGAGGTTGCCCTCCGCCGCAAGCGGCGGGGGATCAGCGTGAGATACATCGTGATATTCGCCATGCTGGGTGCGCTGATGTTCATCTCCAAGCTGCTCATGGAGGGCCTGCCGAACATTCACCTGATCGGTGTTTTCATCGTGGCGCTGACCGTGGTGTACCGCGCCCGCGCCCTCTGGCCCATCTACGTATTCGTCGCCTTGACGGGACTGTACGCGGGCTTTGCCCCGTGGTGGGTTCCGTACCTGTATATCTGGACGGTGCTATGGGGGGTGACCATGCTCCTGCCGCGCCGTATGCCAAAAAAAGTCGCTCCCGTGGTATATTCCGCGGTCTGCGCCGCGCACGGGTTCCTGTTCGGCACGCTGTACGCGCCCGCGCAAGCCCTCCTGTACGGCCTGGATGTTGCGGGCATGATCGGGTGGATCGTGGCGGGACTGTACGCCGACCTGCTTCACGGCATCGGCAATCTCGCGGTCAGCGTGCTCATCGTGCCCTTGATCCAACTGATCCGCCGCGTGGACAAGCGCGCGTGAGCATATATTTTTATAACGTGAGGTTTTAGCGAGCATTTATGAGAGTACTCAAGATTCAGAAAAACGACGCGGGACAGCGCCTGGACAAGTTCCTTACCAAGGCGGTCAAGGGACTCCCTGCATCCCTGATGTATAAATTTATTCGTACCAAGAAGATCAAGGTCAACCGCGCCCGCGCCGATCAGAAGCAGATCCTCTGCGAGGGCGACGAGATCCAGCTCTTCATCAAGGACGAATTCTTCGAGGCGGCGTCCAAGGACACCTCGGCGCTCACCGCCATCAAGCCCAAGCTGGATATCGTGTACGAGGACGAGCACATTATGCTCCTCAACAAGCGCCCCGGCGTGCTGGTACACGACGATGCCGAGGGCGGTGAGAATACCCTCATTATGCACGTGCAGGCATACCTCGTGGCGCAGGGGGAGTATAACCCCGCCGATGAGCAATCCTTTGCCCCCGCGCTGTGCAACCGCATCGACCGCAATACGGGCGGCATCGTGATCGCCGCCAAGGACGCCGAGGCGCTGCGTGTCATGAACGAGATGATCCGCGAGGACGAGCTCTCCAAGTTCTATTTGTGTCTGGTACACGGGCACGTGGAGCGCGAGCGCGCGACTCTGCGCGGCTACCTTCGCAAGGATAGCGCGAAGAATCAGGTGCGCGTGGAGGATAAGTCCTTCCCGGGCTCAAAAGAGATCATCACCAAGTACCGCGTGCTGGGCGAGCGGCGGGATGGGGGCGAGACGGTCAGCCTGCTCGAGGTCGAGCTGGTGACGGGACGCACCCACCAGATCCGCGCCCACATGGCGCACGTCGGCCATCCCCTCGTGGGTGACGGCAAGTATGGCGTCAACCGCGACGACAAGCGCGCGGGGTATAAATTCCAAGCACTCTACGCCTACCGCTTGCGCTTCGATCTTGAGCGAGACGCGGGGGGGTTGAATTACCTGCGCGGGCGCGAGTTCGTCATCTCCCCCGACGAGGTATGGTTCACCAAGGGCTTTGATCTGTCGGGCAAGGGGATTCCGCGTGCCCAAAGAAAGGGAGGTTCGTGATGCGTACCGTCTTGTATCGGTGGCGCTGGGCGCTCCTGCTCGGGGGCGCAATCCTCACGGGACTCTGCGTGATCTTCCCGCAGATCGGTATTCTCGAATGGGTGGCGCTCATTCCCGCCGCCGCCGCGATCCTGACCGTGACGGCTGACACCACCGTGTCCTATCGCCGTCTGTACGGCATGGGGCTGGCCTTTTTCCAGTGCTACTTCATGGTCAATTTCCATTGGTTTTTGTATATGTATCCCATGGATTTCGCAGGGCTGGGCAAGGCTGAATCCCTGCTCGTCGTTTGCGTGGCGTGGATGGGGCTCTCGGCGTTCCAGGCCGTGGGCGCGGCGCTCGTCTTCCCCCTGATGGGCGTGGCGGTGCGCGGTAAGCTCCTCAAAAGCCGTCCCATCCTACACCCCGCCTTGCTGACCGCCCTCTGGGTGTCGCTGGAGTGGTGGCAGGCGAACAGCGGGTGGTCGGGCGTGCCGTGGGCGCGTCTGCCCCTCGGGCAAGCCGAGCTGTTGCCCGCCCTGCAATCGGCATCCCTCTTTGGCTCGTATTTCGTCACTGCGATGATCGTTGCGGTCAACGGCTACCTTGCCTATATCCTGCTCCACCCCGACCGTCGTCTCTTCTGCGGACTTCTTGCGGGCGGACTCTTTGGCGGCAACCTGCTCTTTGGTGGACTCTATATGGCGACCCTGCCCGCGGCGGAGGATACTCTGCGCGTGGCGGCGATCCAAGGCAATCTTTCCTCTCACGATAAATGGGGACCCGACTCCATGTCGGTCACCCAGACCGTGTACGCCGACTTTACACGCGAGGCGGTGGCAAAGGGCGCCGAGCTGGTCGTGTGGCCCGAGACCGCCGTCCCCGCCACGGTATGGGAGGGCGGTTCCGTCCGCGAATACCTCTGTGAGCTGTCTGAGGAGTGCGGCGTGCCCATTCTTGCGGGCGTGTTTTACCCCGAGGAGGCAACCGACCGCGTGTATAATTCCATCGTGGTGGCTCTGCCCGACGGCACGCTCCACGATACGGTCTACCATAAGCGTAACCCCGTGCCGTTCGGTGAGTTCGTACCGTGGCGCGACCTCATCATGACGCTGATCCCGCCGCTCGGTGAGATCGGTATGCTGGAGGATGATCTTCTGGTGGGCGAGGAGTCCACCGTGTTCGACCTGGATGAGGGGCGCGTAGGCTCTATGATCTGCTTTGATTCCATCTACGAGCGCAACGCGCTGGAGAGCGTGCGAGGCGGGGCGGAGCTGCTGGCCGTCTCCACCAACGATTCCTGGTTCAAGGATTCCCGCGGCGTGTGGATGCACAATGCCCAGTCCCAGCTTCGTGCCATTGAAACGGGGCGCTGGGTTATCCGATCAGCCAACACGGGCGTGTCCTCGGCCATCACTCCTACGGGTGAGGTGGTAGATTTCCTCGGCGCACTCCGTGAGGGCTATGTCTTGTCTGAGGTAGGACTTGCGAGACGTACCACGGTCTATACCGTGATCGGCAACGTCTTTGTATACCTGTGCGTGGCTCTGTACGGTGTTTGTGTTGCCCTGCCTTTGGTTGTTGGAATAATGGCGAAATTGGGCAAAAGTGACAATAAACAAGTCTAAAAACGCACCTGATATAAATATCTTGTCGAAAAAGATTTTAAAAGAATCTTGACAAAACGCCGCCAACATGCTATAATGTAAATGCATACGGAGTTCATACAGAACTTCGGCAAATACGACCAAAGGAGAGATTCATTATGAAAAAGTCTGTTCGCGTATTGGCAGTAGCCATGGCTCTTTTGATGGTCATGGTGGTTCTGGCATCCTGCGGCACCAAGCTGTCTGGAACCTACAAGGGAACCTTGACGTCCTTGACGTTCGACGGTGATAAGGTCAAGGCATCCGCCGGCCCTATCAGCATCGAGGGTACGTACAAGATCGACGGTGACAAGATCACCCTGACCTTCGGTAACGACACCCTGAAGCTGGGCGGCGAGCATACCTTTGAGAAGGATGGCGACACCATCAAGATCGACGGTATCAAGTACACCAAGGAAAAGTAAGAAACTGTGGGGAATCCGCTCGGCGGGTTCCCCCATTTTTTCTTGCGCCTCGCCGTCCCGTCCTCTTGACATTCCGAGGCGCGTGGGGTATAATAAAAGCAGAACAATCCACGAGAGGTGCAGTCATGTCAACCACGCAAAAGAAGCCCACAGCGGCCATCGTCACGCTGGGCTGTAAGGTCAATCAATACGAGTCCGAGGCCATTGCCGAGGGGCTGGAGGCGGCGGGCTTTTGCTTGCGTCCGCAGACCGAACCGTGCGACCTGTACGTGGTCAACACCTGCACCGTCACCTCTGAGTCGGATCGCAAGTCCCGCCAGCTCATCCGCCGTCTCCTTTGCAAGAATCCGAACGCCTGTATGGTGGTCACGGGATGCTCGGCGCAGGTGCGCGCCGAGGGCATTGCCGCCATCGCGGGGGTGGATGCCGTTGTGGGCAACCGCGACAAAATGACCGTCGTGGACGTGGCCAAGCGGCTGTGGGAGAACGGGGCGAAATCCGCCGCGCCCGAGTTGCATGTTCCCTCACTGGAGGGGAGCGGCTTTGAGCCCATGACCATCACACGCTTTGACCGCACCCGAGCCTACGTGAAAATTCAGGACGGATGTGAGTCCCATTGCACCTACTGTACCATCCCCGCCGCACGCGGCCCGCAACGCTCCAAGCCCATCGACGATGTGATCGCCGAGGTGGAGGCGTTGGTGGCGGGCGGATGCCGCGAGGTGGTGCTGACGGGTATCGAGACGGGCGCGTGGGGGCGCGACCTCGGGCGGATGCGCCTTGAGGATCTGCTCTGCGAGGTGGACAAGATTCCCCACCTCGGACGGGTGCGGCTGGGCTCGCTCGATCCCACCGTCATGACTCATGCTTTCGTAGAGCGGGTCGCGGGTCTGCGTACCCTCGCTCCCCATTTTCACCTGTCCATGCAGAGCGGGTGCAGTGCCACCCTGGCGCGCATGAAGCGCAAGTATAACGCTGACGGCGCTATGGCGGCGATGGAGCGGGTACGCGCCGCCATGCCGCAGGTGCAGTTCACCACCGATATGATCGTGGGCTTCCCCGGCGAGAGCGAGGCCGAGTTCGCCGAGTCGCTGGCGTTTGCCAAAAAAGCGCAGTTTTTGCACATCCACGTGTTCCCCTATTCCCGCCGCGAGGGAACGCCTGCCGCTATTATGAAGGATCAGATTCCCGAGAGCGTCAAGCACGAGCGTGTTGCCGCCCTGTCGGCGGTGTCGCGCGAGAGCTGTGCCGCGATACTGGATCGCGCCGTTGCCGCGGCGCAGGCGGGGGCAGAGCCCCTGACCGCCCTGATGGAGAGCCGCGATGGCGGATACATCTACGGTCACACCCCCGATTTCATGGAGGTTAAGCTCGCCTGCAATAACGATTGCGACCTCGGCGGCTGCGAGATCGCGGTGCGCCCCGTCGCCCGCGACGGCGAGACGATGCTGGTGGAGTGGGTGCGGGAGTGATGCCGCCTTTTGCCGATTTGAAACACAAGGAGAACCCTATGAACGAACAGAACCCTGTCCCTTCGTCCACACCGCCCGTGCCGTCCGCCTTGCCCGTCGGCGACACCGTGGTGGTGAAGCGTTTCCGCAAGCCCTCAACGCCTCGCGCGTGGGAAAAGCTCAACGCCGATCTTGACCTGCATCTGGACGAGCAAGCTTTTTCCTGGATGCAGACCTACTTTGCCTCCACCGCCCGCCGCGATCCTACCGTGGGGGAGGTGCGCCTACTGGAAGCACTCTGGCAGGATGCCCTGCGCCGCCCCGACTGCTTTGCGGTGGGCGAGCTTGTGACCGACCGCGAAGCGGTCGCCGAGGCGTGGGATGAGATCGTAGCGGCTCGCGGTAATTCCGCGCCCTGCACTCTTGCCAATGCATTGGAGCTTTGCAATCACCGCTTTACGCAGAGTGGCGGGACATTCCCTGTCACCCACACCGAGGAGGGTGGACGCACCGCGGTGCTGGCCGACCCGATGGACGTAGCGCACGCCGTCGCCACGGGCTACTCCGTTGTGGCGAGACTCCCTTTGCCTTGCGGTGAGAGCGTTACGGTGTGCCGCCGAAATGGGATCATGGCGGGGCGCTCCCGTCCCCGCAAACGGCGGGCGGGTGAGTTGCTGGTGCTATTGCGTGACGTGGCGTTGGATACCATGACCGCTTACCTTGCCGATATGCGTTCGATGAGCCCCATCTTTTTGTCCGAGGTGCGCGCCATTCGCGGCGCGTCGTTGCTTGAGACCGTGTGCGAGATGGGGGAGGGCGCGACTCTGTACGCCGATCGAATCACGCCGACCGAGGCGACGGGGCGCGCGGATATGGCGGCACTGTGCCACGCGCCCAAGTCCAACTGTTCCGACCGCGCCGATTTTCTGTTGAGAATTTCTCCCGAGTACATTCAGCCTGCTACGCAAGCTATGACCGCGCGGGGGCTTTGCCCCCTGTTTATGGGGCAGACACACGCGCGCGCCACGGTTACGGTTATGGCGCGTACGACAGCCGCAGGGGGATGCGTGATCGCTGACCTGCCTACCCATCTGATCCGCGCCGCCGTGGCTCCCCGCATGGATACCTACCGCGTGATGCAAGCCCACACGGGCGATGCACCCGCCGCCGCACCCTGCGCGATCACCCGCGCCGACCGCGATTCCATTCGCGTCGCCTCCGCTCACGTGACCGTTGGCGAGAGCAACGATCCCTTTGTCACCGCCGCCGATGCGGTGCGAACTGCCGTTACATCCCTAACCGACGAGGGTGTTCCCACCGATCGCATTCTGCTGGCCGTGTCCTTTGCGGCGGGCGCGGGGGACGAGCCTTGCCGCCCTGCCGATGCCACCGTAGACGCCGTTTGCGGCGTCTATCGGGCTGCCACCGATGCGCGGGTGTGGGTGGACAATCCATCGTTCCGGTTTGACACGAACATCGAGCCCCATACCGTGCGCCTGACCGTTACGGCGTGGACACATGATACCAATTATACAAAAATTACGGATACAAATACCAAGGAGGAAAAAACGACTATGAACATGACCTTTGAATCTCTTGCCAAGAAGCCCCGTGCGGTGCTGCTGGATACCGACATCGGCCCCGATTGCGACGACGCGGGCGCGCTCGCCCTGCTCATTCATTACGCCAAGACCTACGGCTTTACCATTGCGGGTATCGGAAACTGCACCTCCAACCGCTCGGGCATGGGCGCGATCGACGCCGTTTGCCGCCATTGCGGGCTGGAGACGCCTCCCCTCGGTCAGTGGAGCGGCGAGGGCTTTATGGACGACAGCGCCTGCCATAAGTACACCGACGAGGTCGCCACGCGCTTCTCGGAGGGCTACCGCAACGGCACGCTTACCGTCGAGGATTCGGTCACCTTCTACCGCCGCCGTCTGGCCGAGGCCGAGGATGACGGTATCGTGCTGATCTCCATCGGTATGTTCAATAACCTAGCCGCCCTGCTCCGAAGCTCGGCCGACGACATCAGCCCCCTGTCGGGTGAGGAGCTGATCTGCCGCAAGGTGCATCACCTTGTCAGCATGGCCGCCATCCTGCCCGAGGGCCGCGAGTGTAACGTCATCTGCGATTACCCCGCGGCCGAGACGGTGCTGACGGGCTGGCCCACCCCTGTCTTCCTGTCGGATTTCCATATCGGCTCGCAGATGTTCACGGGATACTCCCACATCACCGATCCTGCCGAGGTGGGGAAGAACCCGCTGGTTCTTGCGTACCACCTCTACACCCGCGACTGGCCTCTCGTCGGCGATAACTCCTCCTACGATCTGACCGCCGTGCAGTTTGCCGCCGAGGGTACCGAATCGGGCGACGGCGCGTTCTACGATCTCGGCGAATGCGGACGGCTGGAGTTCTACGCCGCTCCCGAGACTCCCAACGTGCCTGATGCCACTCGATTTATTCCCGATCCCAACGGCAACCTGCGCTTCATGATCCGCAAGGCGGATAAGCCCACCGTCGCCGTGTCCATCAACGAGATCCTGCATAGGTTCTGCTGACCGAATGACATGACTGAAACGCCCTGAAGGGAGGTGCGCGTATGGAGAAACGAATGGATGCTCTTAGTGAGCTGTGGCGTGAGGATGCCAACGTCCTTCGCGTACTGCGCGCCGCCGGTGTGCCCGAGGCGTGCCTTGCGGGGGAGTGGTCGGATTATGATACGCTGGCGGCGGTGTGCGCCGCCCTGCCGCTTCTCCGAGGGCACCCCGTGGGGGAGCGGCTAACGGCGCGGCTTCGGAATGTGACCGATTGCGACCTGCCCGTGTGCGCCGAGAACGCGCCTGCTTTTTGGCAGAGCTATGCCGCAAAATGCGGCTACGGCGCACCCGTTTTGCTGCCCGATTCGTACGCCCCCCGCCACACACCGCCCCCGCTACCTGCGCCTGAGATCTTGCAGGAGCCCGACGGGGCAGACCGTTTGGGCGAGTGGGTATGGAGGGTATTGACTGGCGAAATCGCGCCACCGCATGATGGGCGACTCCTTGCTGACTGCACGGAGACCTTGGAGCGGTGGTTGAAAATCCGCTTGGATGGGCAAGAGACGGACGACCGCCCCGACACATGGGTGTGGCTTGACCTGCCGCATGATCTGCCCTTCGTGCGTCCCGATCCCTACCACGCCGAGCTTGCCCTGCGAGGGCTGGCGCAGGGGGATGCACTCTCTGACCATGATCGAGGCTTGCTGATGGCTCAGCTTGCCCGCACGGTGGGGCAGGGAATGGCGCGGCGATCCGCATCTCCCACCACCCTCGTGCTGACGGGAGGGAATGCCGACGCCGTGCTTGCTCTGTGCCGTTATCTCGACTCTTGCGGCGGACTGCCGGCTACCGTGTGGCTGGCGGATGAGCCTGCCGATGCCGAAATTCTCTGCGGTCAATTCGCCGCCGTGCGCACGGGCATTCGCCTGACCTCTGCCGATACCGCCGAGGATGCGCGCGATAAGCTGACCGCCTACGCTGCCGCCGCGCCTGTGGGACGGATGGCTTTGAATGCCCCCGACCCTCGCGTGGAAACTGCTGTATCGGAGGCATTCGCCAAGCTAAATGGATGGATGTCTTAATTGTGATAGAATATATGGGAAGCTCTGAAAATTCCCAATCTATTGCAATAAACAGCAAAACATGATATCACAGAGGCAGAACAAGGAAGGGCATCCCGGCATGAAACAAATTTCCTTGCTTGCCGAAGAAAACAGAAAGGATTTTGTCATGAAGCGATTATTCATACTCATCTGTCTTGCGTGTCTTGTGTGTCTTGCGGCCGCACTGGTTGCCTGCACCCCCTCTCCCGAAACGCCTGCGGACACTGCCTCTGAGGGAACTGCTTTTACGGCCGAAGATGGCACCGGCCCTGCTACCGAGCCTCCTATCGAGACCTCTGCCGAGGAGACGACCTTGGCCGAAACCGAGGAAGTGACCACCGATTATTTCGAGGCCAACCGCATCGAGATTATTGAGCCCGACACCTCCAAGGTGGCCGACCTGACCCTCATCGACGAGGGCTATGACATCTATCAGATTCCCGGCAGCGGCAACGGCGGATGGCGCTACGGCCCCTCCTACCTCTACTACGGGGACGGACGGGTGGA
Source organism: uncultured Clostridia bacterium (assembly GCA_904502015.1). Taxonomy (GTDB): domain Bacteria; phylum Bacillota; class Clostridia; order Oscillospirales; family CAG-272; genus CAMEON01. The sequence continues at coordinate 16,394 of CAJGEA010000006.1, forward strand.
TGCCTACTTTGCCTCGGGCGGTGACAACGGTGAGTGGGACCGCATCACTCACCGCAGCTCCACCGACGACGGTCAGACTTGGGGACCCGAGAAGATCGTAGTTTACCCTACCCCCGGTGGTATGGACGATCACTCTTGTTGTGACCCGGACGTGGTCTACTTCGACGGCTACTACTATCTGGGTTACACCTCCACGCTCAACGACGGAGGCTACTGCAACAACGTATTCATCGCCCGTTCGGAAAGCCCCGACGGCCCCTTTGAAAAGTGGAACGGCTCGGGATGGGGCGGTTCTCCTGAACCCATCTTTTACTTCGAGCAATCCTACGGCTACTGGGGCGTTGGCGAGCCCAGCATGATCGAGCTCAACGGTACGCTGTATATCTACTACACCTATGCCACCCCCATGAAATCCTTCATCATGTTGGCAACGGCTGATGCCACTGTTGAGAACTGGCCTGACACCCTGCAGCATCATGGTGCGGTTATGGAGAAAAAGAGCGATTCCGTCTGTGTCAAGTTCGTGGAGGATTGGGGAAAGTTCATCACGGTCACCCGCGAGGATGTGGAGGGGAATGGTAATTGTATCGTCGTCTACGAGTCGGTGGATGGCAAGAGCTTTACCTTGGTGGACGCTGTCCGAGAAAATGCTTGCCCCGGCATGTTCTCCATGGGGCTTTCCTCCCGCAGAAACGGTCATATCCGTCTCTCCGAGGATGCTGACCGCCTGCGTTTGGCCTACGCCTATGGCAATTCGGGCTGGGGGGCATGGAATACCCGTATGCACAAGGTCACCCTGACCCAGTCCGACGGCAATGATCTGGCTGCCGAGAGTGCAAAGCCCACCCTGTCGGTGGGTGTTACCCGTGAGGAAACACCTTTCGGGTGGGAGGAATGGACCATGATCCGCACCCATCAGGATCTCTTCATCCTGGCGGTGGGAGATAAGAATCCTCTGGATCTCTTTTTCCGTGACCGCTACGTCAACGGCAGGGACACCTCCTTGCGGGACAAAGAGATCACCGTCACCGACTACGATGAGTCTGTGGTATCCTTTAAGAACAGCCGCATGAGTGCTACGGGCGTAGGTGAAACCACCGTTACTGTCCGATATAAGGAGTTGGCCCACGTATTCCGTGTGATCGTGGTCGCTACCGATGAGGAAAAGGAAGCCATCCTTGCCGAGACTAAGGTAGAACCGGCGGTGTCGGATTTCACCATCTATTTGGGTGAGCGTAGTATTTACCGTCCTCAGATCCGCGTTCGTATCACGAAAGGTGATGGCTCTGTCAGCGAATTGTACGTCAACGATGGCCCGAATGTCTTGACCTTTACGGGCTACGACGAGAATATCATCAATGTCAGCGACAAGGGTGTGGTCACCGCTAAGTCAGCGGGTACTACTACGGTCACGGTCAAATATGGCGATCAAACCATGAAGGTGAATGTCAAGGTTTCTACAGATCCTGCAAACTCCTTCTTTGGAATGGGTGACGTGGAGGAGATGAACTACGTATCTCTGGACTTCTCCAAGGAGATCGATCGTACGGTACCGTCCCACTTCAACAACTGTGAAATGACCGCTACCGAGGACGGTATACGGGTGACGGTCCAATCGAACAAGACTGAGGCATGGGCAACGGATCCCAGCTTCAAGATCGTCTATCAGGGTGCGCTGGAGCCCATCGCGACCGAGGGGTATAATGCCGTGGAGATCGTCTACCGCGTGCCTGTGGAGAACAGTGCCAACACCACTTCGATGGAGATCTTTATTGGTGCCGGCTCGGTTATGGATGCCCAAGGAGGCTATTCCACAAACGCCGGGCTTGTTTGTGACGGCGAGTACCATACTCTCCGTATTCCCGTCTCCCGGTTGGGCTTCTGGAAGGGGCAACTCAATGTCATCCGCTTCGATTTCTTTGAGTCGGCTCTGTCGGGTGACGCGATGGATATCCGTTCTATTTCTCTTGTGAAGTGATTGACGAAAAAGATATCTCGCGACCGTTTTTGGTTTTGTCGTTTTGATAATGCTTATTAAAAATTCTCAAGGTGCTTTTTCTCGAAAAAGCACCTTGAGTGGGGTATGGGGCAAAGCCCCATATTTTTTTACAGTGTTTTGAAAAACGACTCGATCTGCGCTCGGGTGGCGGTGGAGCTGCCCTGGAGCATCTCGGACGAGCCGCCACCACGTGCTGAGAGGGCCGCATTGATGTCCTTGACGTAGGCGCGCAGGTCCAACTCGGGTGTGCCTCGCCCGATGACGTAGCGGTAGCCGCGCTCGTCATCACCCACGAATACGCCGCAGAAGCGCCCGCATTTTTGCACCGCGCGGTTCAGCAAACGGCGCATCTCGACGGCCTCAAGGTCGGTGTCAAAGAGACACAGACTGCCCTCGGTGGGAACGATGGCGTCCGCCATCAGCACCTCCAGCCGTCCGCGCAGAGCGGAAATGACCTGCCTTTTCTCGTCCAGCTCGGCGCAGAGACGGTCAAATCCCGCCGTCACCTCGTCCTGCTTGACCGACATGGCTGCCGCTATGGTCGCCACGGCGGTGTATCTGCGGCGGTAGTCGGCCAGCGCGCGCACACCGCAGTGCATATGGATGCGCACGCCGCCCTTGTAGTGGATGAAGTCCAGCAGCTTGATCATGCCGATCTCGCCCGTGTTCGCCACGTGGGGCGCACAGCAGGCGCAACGGTCGATGGCTCCGTCTTCGCCGATCTCCACGATGCGGACTCCCTCGGTCAGTTCCAGCTTGGCGCGGTAGGCAAGGCGAGAAAGCTCCTCGGGATCGGGATACCACGCGCGCACGGGCAGGCAGGCGGCCACCGCGCGGTTGGCCTCGTCCTCGATCTCGTCCAGCGTGGCACGGTCAAGCACGCCGTCAAAGTCCAGCGTTACGTCGTCGTCACCGAGGTGGAAGCCCACGTTGCGGAATCCAAAGCGGCGGTGGATGATGCCTGACACGATGTGCTCGCCCGTGTGGCACTGCATCCGCTCGTGGCGCAGGGCGCGATCCAGCTCTCCGTGGGCGGTCTCACCCACGGAAAAGGGGCAGGCATCGGCACATACCGTGTGGGTAATGATGCCGTTCTGTTCCTGCACGTCGGTGACGGTCAGCCCCCCCAGCGTGCCGCGGTCAGCACCCTGACCGCCCCCCTCGGGGAAAAAGGCGGTGGCGTCCAGCACCACGGCAAAGGAGCGGGGATCGACAGCCGCCTCGCAGGACAGCACGGCGGCGTCAAAGCTGTATAAATGGCTGTTCTCGTCGAACAGTCGAATGGTTTTATTCATGGCGGTTCTCCTTGTGTGTGATCCCCTCTATTATAATGCAAAATCGGCAAGCGGTCAATGCTTTTTGCCGAAAAAGACGGGGAAATGGTAAACGAATTGTAAACAAAAATGGGCTTTGCTTGACAAATATGCGGGTTTCTGCTACAATATACAATAAGTAAAATCTTAAAGGAGGACGATCGTTTCTCATGGACAGTCACAGTTGCGATAGCGATGGAGACGGGAACTGTACCTATACCTGCACCCACGCCGTGGGTCGCGCGAATTGGATAGATGCAGGCGTGCCTGGGTCGTTTTGTTGTGTGCAAAACGGGACAGGTAGGCCTTTTTGCGTCGTCTTGAAGACCTGACGCTGCTCGGTTCCCCCTCAACTATCATATCTGAATTGGAGAATTACAAACGAAATGAACGTGAACATAACCTATCTGATCATCATGGCGGTGTGCCTCGTTTTCTCGGCCTACTTCTCGGCCACTGAGACCGCCTTTTCCACCCTCTCGAAAACCAAGCTCAAGACCTTGGTCGAGAAGGGAAACCGCCGCGCGACCCGCACCCTTGCCATTGCTGAGAAATTTGACCGCCTGATTTCCACCATTCTGGTGGGCAATAACGTGGTCAACATCCTGCTGGCTACCGTCAGCACGCTGTTCTTTATCGAGCTGTTGCAGGGAACTACTCGAGAGACCATGGCATCCACCATTTCCACCGCCGTGTGTACCGTTGTGGTGCTGATCTTCGGTGAGATTACGCCGAAGAGCCTCGCCAGCGACTTCCCCGAAAAATTCGCTATGGCCTCCTCGGGCTTTATGCAGCTCATTATCTGGGTGCTTATGCCCGTGACCTTCATCTTCACCATGTGGAAGAAGCTGCTGGCTCTTATCTTCCGCATTGAGAAGGACGACAAGATCTCGCAGGAGGAGCTGCTTATGCTGGTGGAGGAGGTTCAGGAGGACGGCACCATTGACGATGAGGAAGGTGATCTGCTCCGCAACGCCATCAACTTTGCTGACCTGACGGCAGAGGACATCCTCACCCACCGTGTGGATCTTGAGGCGTTCCCCTCGGACGCCGCCAAGGAGGAGGTTGCCGAGAAATTTACCGAATCCCGTTTCTCCCGTCTGCTCATGTATGAGGACAGCATTGACAACATCGTGGGCGTTATTCACCATAAGGATTTCTTCACCGCTTCGGGTATCACGGAGGAATCGCTGGCGGACATTGCGACCAAGCCCATGTTTATCCGCCCGACCGAGCCCATTGACGCTCTGCTCCGTGACCTCAAGAACACCAAGTCCCACATCGCCGTGGTTGTGGATGAGTACGGCGGCACGTTGGGTATCGTGACGATGGAGGATATTCTCGAGGAGCTGGTGGGCGACATCTGGGACGAGCACGACGAGGTTGTGGAGGACTATAAGGAGATCTCGGCGAACACCTTCCGCGTGGATTGCGGTGGCAACCTCGACGAGTTCCGCGAGTTCTTTGATATCGAGATCGAGTCCGAGAGTATCACCATCAACGGCTGGATCATGGAGCAGCTCGAGCGCATTCCCACCTGCGGTGATAAGTTCACCTATGAAAATCTGGACATCACCGTGTCCGAGACCGATTTTCACCGCGTGTCTACCATCGTAGTGGTGCGCGGCGAGCGCGATGACGAGCGGGATGCCCGTGATAAGGATAAGGAAAAAGATAAGGAGCGCACGACGGTCTGAAGATATGATCGGTCGAGCCTTGAAGCTTGAAATGAATCGCATCCGCGGTATTTTCCGCGGATGCGAAAAAAATCCGCCATAACCACTTGACATAGGTCAAAAGTTGTGATACAATATATCTGTTGCTCATATCGCCGGAATGATGGAATTGGCAGACGTGCTGGACTCAAAATCCAGTGGTAGCGATACCGTGCGGGTTCGACCCCCGCTTCCGGCACCAAAAAGAGAACCGCCCAAGCCCGGGCGGTTCTCTTTTTGCGAAGCGGATGGGAGAACCCGCTGCAAGCTACCTTCGAACAGAAAAAAACGGATCACCCTCGCGTAGCTTGCCACCGAGCGTCGCGCAAGCGCCGCGAGGAGGTCGACCCCCGCTTCCGGCACCAAAAAGAGAACCGCCCAAGCCCGGGCGGTTCTCTTTTTGCGAAGCGGATGGGAGAACCCGCTGCAAGCTACCGCGAGGTAAAAAATGCAATATCCCAAAAAGTAGCTTGTCGCCGAGCGCCGCGCATGCGCGCGAGGAGGGCGACCCCCGCTTCGCTTTTTTGAAAAAACAACAAATAGTTTAAAATAAAACAAAATATTGAGAAATTTTTACACCCGAATGATATTACTCCACCCCACGCGGCCCTCGGCGTCGGTGACCTCGGCGCGGACGTACCGCTCACCGCGGTCGGGGCGGAGGGTGAAGGTCGCCTCGGTCAGGGGCGCGTCGGGGCTCTCGGCGCGCACCATGCGGCCCTGCGTCCACACGAGGTTGGAGAGGAACGCGATTTTGACGGCGGGGGAGCAAACAAGGCGGACGGTGTTCTCGGACACGCGCTCAAGATGCACCTCGGGACCCATGGAGGCGTAGAATCGCTCGGCACGGAGCGCGCCGACAAGTCCCAGCTCACGCACGGCATCGGCCTCCACGTAAACAGCGCCGCGGCACTCGTCCCCCGTATAGTGGTGGGTGTCATCGGTGGCGAGCAGGGGGTAGGTGTAGCCCGCCGAGGCCAGCATATCCACGATCTGCCCCGAGTAGGGGCGGTCGGACATACCGAAATCCGACACCGAATTATAGATCTCTGTCGCCTCAAACCCACCCAGACGACGAAGCATAGCAGGCGTGTTCAGGCTCCATGCAGGGTGCGCCAGCACCGCCATGCCGCCCGCCTTTTGGATACCGTCAATGATGAGGCGCGCGCGGTCATACACGCCCTCGTCATCCTCCATCTTGAGGGCGATGGGCAGCTCGGGGTCGCGCTCCATGCCCAAGCCTACAACGTGGAACACCACCGTGGCGCCCGTTTCGGCGTCCACGCCCGTGACGTGGTACTCACAGCCCGAGATGATGTCCAGCCCTCCGATGGCGCGCGCAGGCCCGTACACCCAATGGTCGGTCAATGCCAGTGCGTCATAGCCTGCGGCGGCGTAGATGGCGGCGGCCTCCTCGGGCGTTTTGTGCCCGTCCGAAAGGGTGGTGTGGGCATGCAGATTGATCTTGAGTCGGCTCTTGCCGAGCATATCGGTAAACATAGGCGTGATCCTGCTTTCTGTGGCTTTTTTCTTATTATAACACAAATTCGCCGTGAACGCAAGACGATGCGAGGTGTTTTTTCGCTGCTTTCAAAACAAAGTGCCTTGATAGGAATTTTGTGTGAGCGTTGATTTTTGTATGGACGTATGGTATAATACGTCTGACAGGGATGTTCCGCGATGGGGCGAGCGACAAATACAAAGTTGACAAGGAGTTTTCGCATGAAAAAGATTCTCACGGTGATTTTCACGTTGTGTTGCATATTGACTTTGCCCGGCTGTTCTGCGAAAATGATATTGAAGGATATTTCGTCAACCGCTAAAATAGAAATATATGACTACGACACCGACAGAACGGTTGAGGTTATAGATCCGGAGAGCATCGATCGAATCTGTGAGAACCTATTGTCCCTAAAATTGTCGAAAATGCATTACAATAAACCAACAGTGTCGGTCTATCAACTAACTTTTTATGATACAAACGGAAATCAAACGGAGGTCGTTGGTATTCCGGGACATAATTGGATACGTTGTAACGGCGCATTCTATAACGTAACAGAAGGTAGCTTTGACCGTAATTACATTGCGGAATTGCTGAAAAACAATACGTAAACGAAGTCACACGGCGGTTGTCGAATAGGAGCTTGTCGGGGTGTGCCGCCAGCCAAGGAGATAGAGGGGTAGGGCAACAGTAACCCCAAACGCATTGTTCACCTTATCTGGGGAGGGGAGGAAGGAACTTCGGCGTTTGAGATGGTCCTTCCTCCCCTCCACGCATCATGATAAGGTTGAATAGAAACACCATTTGGTATCAAATGTTTTTGGCCATGTCGGGGAAGCGTTGAAGGAGAGAACCATCTCAAACGCCGAAGTTTCTCTCCCCCTTCCCCTGCAATGGGTTTGATGTGCACCGAGGATCTTCCGTGCCCCATCCCCCACACTCCTTGGCTGGGCGTCGGCAACCCACAGATAAATCCAAATTTGAACGCGGTTGAACAGATACACTTAAATTTATTCGGCTATTTCAGGATATTTTCAATTTTCGCATAGGTGTTGATTTCCGTGTTGGCGTATGGTATAATAAAATTGACACCCGTACGACCTGCGCGTGGGGGTCAAGCAAAACAAATTTGAAGAGCGGAGGATGATACTATGAAGAAGCTTTCCATTGTATTGGCGGCGGTGCTTTGTTTGTTCGTTCTTTCGGGGTGTGCCGATCGGCGCGGAGGCTCGTCGAATGATGATGCGGACGCCACTCCCGATATAGCGAACTCGACCTTCGGATTTGATAGTTACCAAGAGATGATAGCCGCGTTTGACAAGAACGATTCGAGCGAGAGCGCATCTGCCATTCGAGAATTGAAGGGCACTTTGGGTGAGCCGTACACGCGCTTTGTGGAAAAGGTAGCCACGGACGGAGCCTTTCCGCAACCCATGCTCCGGAGAGAGCCGATGGCATACCGAGATAAGGAAGGCTTTTCCAACATAACCTTTCACGTCAGCGAGCTGTACGGCTTGCCGTGGATCTGGTATCACCCGAGCGTGTCGACCGGTGAGAACTTTTATATCAGCGTGACATATTTGCCGGATGCAAAGCATGCCGGCATGACGGCGTCGGAGGTGATCGGGGAGATCGCGCCCAATGCCGCCAATATAAATCATCTTGGCGATCAACACGAAAGCGTCTGCGAGCAGCCGTTGACTCTTCACAACCGTGAGGTTACGGCGTTGGTCATGGATTATAAAAACGACACGAGAGACTGCGTCTATTTTGTCTACGGAGATCTGCTCGTTCTGGTCAGATGTGATCCCAACGTGTGGTCTGCGGAATGGTTTTCTGCCTTGTCGTTTGATGATGTAAATAAGTAATATACAGCCCCGACGGATCGCAAAGATCCGTCGGGGCTGTATTGTCCTTATGGGAAAAGCGTTTTAGTAAGAATTACTTAACCTCGGTCTCGCGGATGTACTCGTCGTAGACCCAGTTTTGCAGGTTTTTCACCATGTCGGGAGCCTGACCGCCGACGGGCTTGCCGTCGATTTCCACGCAATGCATGCAGGGGCCGGTGGAGGAGGAAATGATGACCTCCTTGGCCTCCATCATCTCACGCAGGGTGAAGGGATGCTCGTCAACCCCGTAGCCCAGCTCCTTGCACGCGCGGATGAGGTGGGCGCGGGCGATGCCGGGGAGGATGAGGTGGTCGGTGGGCGCGGTCTGGAAGATGCCGTGCTTGTTGATGATATGTACGTTGGAGTGCGCGCACTCGGTCACGCGGTCGGGCGTACGGTAGAGAATGGTCTCGTACACGCCGGCGCGGCGAGCCGCCTGCGATTGCACCACGGCGGGGATGAGATTCAGCGTCTTGATGTTGCAATGGAAAAAGCGGGTGTCCTCGGCGGTGATGGCGGTCACGGGGGTGAAGATGTCCTTGAGCTTGGCGGGCTTGAGGGAGATCCACAAATTGCCCTGAATGTCCTCGGGGTAGACGTGGTCACGCATCTGAGTACCACGGGTGATCTGCCAGTACACGAACTGGTCACCGCTGTCCACACGGCTGACCATGTCGCGCAGAATGTCTGCCATCTCTGCCTTGGTGTAGGGAATGTGAATGTCAAGGAGGGCGGCGCTGTTGTAGAGGCGGTCAAGATGCTCGTCCAGCGCGAAGATGATGTGATTGCGCGCGCCGGTCGCCTCGTACACGCCGTCGCCAAAGAAGTGAACGCGATCGTTGAAGGGAACGGTCATCTCGTCGAGAGGGCCGAATTTGCCGTTGTAGTAACCCAGATTTTCCATGGTAATGCCTTTCTTTCGGATGGATGGGATTGTTAATCGGTGTTTTTTTTGTTGCGGAACACGAAGAGCTTGCTGATGACGTAGTTGGCGATCACAACCAGCACCGAAACGATCAGCTTGGCGATCAGCTCGGCGGTCAGAGCCACGCCCAAGAGGGAGGGCGGGGAGTTGGGATCGATCCACAACGACAAAAGGGCAATGAAGCCGTAGGTCGCGGCGATGTCGAGGAGAAGTGTGGCGACGCGAGAGCCCGAAAATTTGACGAGCTGACGCCACAGCGAGCCGCTCGAATGATCTGCCTCGGTAAATACCCACTTGCGGTTGGTGTAGAAGGCGAACAGCACGGCCAGCACCCATTGGATGATCTGTGCTGCAATGTATACCGCGAGGTAGGAGGGGGCGCTCTTGTCGTTCAGGGGGATGGACAGAAGATGCTCGGCGATCTTGAATACCAACGCATACGAGCCGAGTCCGACCAGCGTGGTCAGCGCGCCGAACACGAGATACAGAATGATCTCCCGATGCTTTTGAAATAACTGTTTCATGAGTGTATTAGAGTATCCTTACGTTTTATTCGCCGATCTTGTAGGTCGTGCCCTGAGACGAGTCGATCAGGGTGACGTTCCTCGAGGCGAGGTAGTCGCGGATGCGGTCTGCCTCGGCGAAATTTTTGGCCTTCTTGGCGGCCTTGCGCTCTTCGATAAGCTGCAGGATCTCGGCCACGAAGGGATCGGCTGCGGCAGCGGCCAGCTCGGCCTCACGGGCGGCGGCAGCGGCGGCTGACTCGGCAGCCTGCTTGTCACGCAGAGCGGCGGCGCGATCCAGAAGTCCCAGAGAAAGCACCGAATCAAAGTCGGCGATCAGGGCGAGCTTGGTCGCGTCGTTGGTCTTGGCCTTCAGAACGTCATACAGGGCGGTCACGGCCAGCGAGGTGTTGAGGTCGTTGTCCATGGCCTTAACAAATCCCTCGCGCACCGAGGCGAACACGGCCTCATCCACGGGCTCACCTGAATCGGGCTTCAGCGCGGCGATGCGAGAGATCAGCTTGTTGTAGGCGGTGGCGGCGTTGTCCATGTTCTCCCACGAGAAGACCAGCGAACGGCGGTAGTGGGACTGCATGCAGAAGAAGCGGTAGACCATGGGATCGTAGCCCTTCTCTTCCAGCAGGGAGACTGTCAAAAACTCGCCCTTGGACTTGGACATTTTGCCGCTCGTGGTGTTGAGGTGCAGAACGTGGAACCAGTGCTTGCACCAGGGGTGACCAATGTAGGCCTCACTCTGCGCGATCTCGTTGGTGTGGTGGGGGAAAGCGTTGTCGATGCCGCCGCAGTGGATGTCCAGATGCTCTCCGAGGTACTTCATGCAGATGCCCGAGCATTCGATGTGCCAGCCGGGGTATCCGATGCCCCAAGGAGACTCCCATTTCAGCTCCTGATCGTCGAACTTGGACTTGGTGAACCAGAGAACGAAGTCGGCGCGGTTGCGCTTGTTGTCATCGGCCTCCACGCCCTCACGCACGCCCACGGCCAGATCTTCTTCCTCAAAATCGTTGAAAATATAGTATTTTTCCAGCTTGGAGGTGTCAAAGTAGACGTTGCCGCCCGCGACGTAGGCGTAGCCTTTCTCAATCAGAGTTTCCACGAGGTGAATGTACTCGGGGATGCAACCCGTGGCGGGCTGAACGATATCGGGGGTCTTGACGTTGAGCTTTGCACAGTCGGCAAAGAAGGCGTCCGTATAGTATTTTGCGATCTCCATGACGGTTTTATGCTCGCGGCGCGCGCCCTTGAGCATTTTGTCCTCGCCCTCGTCGGCATCGCTGGACAGATGGCCGACGTCGGTGATATTCATCACGCGTGTCACGTCATAGCCTGCGTAGCGCAGGTATTTCTCCAGCACGTCCTCCATCATGTAGGTACGTAGGTTGCCGATGTGGGCAAAGTGGTACACGGTGGGGCCGCAGGTGTACATGCTCACCTTGCCGGCGACGTGGGGGACGAATTCTTCCTTTTGGTGTGTTGCGGAATTGTAAAGCTGCATAGTATGATCCTTTCCGACACGGGTGTGTCAGCGAATGCTGTATATATTATATTAAAATGAAGGGAACGTGCGATAGCCCCGTCAGATATTGGCGGCGATGGCGCGGGCGGCGGCAATGGCGCGGGCGGCGTGGGCGAGGCGCACGGCACGGTCGGCGGGGAGGTCGGAGGTTTTGAGTTCCAGCTCCATACATCGTCCCGCGCGAGTAGCGTAGCCGTTGAGCATCAGGCCCTGTGCGGCATCGTCCCAATCCACGGCGTCGCGGTGGGCGACCTCACCGGGGATGCGGTGGGTATCGCGGATGCCGTCGTTGTCATGGACGTGAATGGCGGCGAGTCGGTCATCCAACTCGGTCAGCTCGGCCGATTGACACAGCCCCGTCAGGTTGGCGTGCCCGAAGTCCCAGCAAAGCCCGATCTCCTTGCCGAGACGCTCTGCGAGCGTGGCGATGTGCGCGGCGCGGCTACCGTACACCTCCTCGGCGGGATGGGTGGGGTAGGGAATGCCCGTCATGTTCTCAATGCACAGGCGAATTCCGCGGCGGGCGGCCTCCTCGCACAACGGCGAGAGAAACGCGAGATTGTCCGAGAGCCAGTTGTCATAGGAGCATACGCTGCCGTGCCGCACGATGGGGTGGATCACCGCATCGGGGATGCCCAGCATGGCGGCGGCGCGGATGGCGGCGCGGATATCGCTCGAAAAGCGCGCCATGGCACGGCTGTCATCGGGGTTAGGCATGTAGAAGGGCAGATGACATAGGGGAAGGAACAGACCGTTCGCGGCGGCACGGTTTCCGAAGGCGTAAAGGATGCTGCGCCAGCCTTCGTCCCCGTCGATGGAATTGAGCTCGGGGAGGGTGTCGAAGGAGAGGTCTACTCCGTCAAATCCCGCTTCGGATATGAAGTCGGCGGCGGCGGTGAGGGAGAAGCGTTGCCCGCCCTCGCAAAAGGCATGGTAACGGCTGGGGACGATTATGGGAATAAGGGTTGACACGGCGCGTCACCATCCTTTCGTTGAAAGTTTACATTCCATATTATTATATCACTCTCTTCCGCTGTTGTCAATAGGAAAAACGAGAAAGTGCCCGCTCACGCCGTGATGTTGCTGCGATGCGGTCGATGACGAAATTTTGCGTCGAGATTTGTGGGCGTACATGAAACAATGCGAGAGCATTCGAGCGATGAGTGTAAATTATTTGGTTAAAATGACCATTTTTCTCGTTAAATTATTGTGCAATTGAACGAAATGCATAAAAATCCCAAAAAAATTTGAAAAAAGGCTTGCATTTCGAATTAGACAGTAGTATAATGTGTGCATAGGAAGTGATTCCCATGTGTCTATTTTGTGCGTTTTGTCACAATCGGGCCGCAAGGCGGGGACTTCCGTATTTTGACAGCGTCCCCTTGCGGGGGCTGTTTGCATTTTTGGGAGGTTGTTATGAAAGGCTCAACGAAACGCTTTGTATCCATGATGCTGGCCGTGTTGATGACGCTCGGCATGGTCGCCGCCGCGATGACGGTGAATCTGTCCGCTTTGTCCTACGGCGGCTCGTCTTCTTACAGATCGGGCAAGTACTACTCTCAGCTGACAAGTGTTCAGCTGACGGGTAACCAGAGAACCGACATTATCAATGTGGCAAGCTCCCAGATCGGCTATCAGGAGGGTAATAATTCCTCTCAGCTGAACGGCTCCGCGTACGGTAGCGGCGACTATACCGAGTACGGCCGTTGGTACGGCGTACAGAGCCTGTGGTGTGCCATGTTCGTTTCCTGGTGTGCAAGCACCGCGGGTATCAGCACCGGCATCGTTCCCAAGCACTCCTACACCGTCAGCGGTTTGCAGTGGTTCATGAACCAGGGCCGTGCGTACAGCCGCGCGCAGGTGGCTGCCGGTCAGTATACGCCTCAGCCCGGTGATATCATTTACTTCAAATACGCACGTAACAACGCGATGACCAACCACGTCGGCATCGTGACCGGCTATTCCAACGGTATGATCCACACCATTGAGGGTAACACCAGCGCTGCAGGTTACTCCTCGAACGGCGGTGTGGTCGCTCCCAAGACCTACTCCATCAGCAATTCCTACATCGTATATATCTGCAAGCCCAACTACAAGGGCGCTACCATCCAGGCTTCCTCCTACTCCAGCGGTAGCGTGTCCATCCCCGCTCACTATAAGGATTGGGTGTTTGACGCCAATTACTACGCAAATCGCTACGCCGACCTCAGAGCCGCGTACGGTTACGATGCAGGCAGACTCTACAATCACTTTGTAACTTGCGGTATCCGCGAGGGCCGCGTGGGCAGCGCTCTGTTTGACGTAAAGTACTACGTCAGTTCCAGCGCCGATCTGCGAAGAGCGTTTGGAAC
>CAJGEA010000007.1 GCA_904502015.1 uncultured Clostridia bacterium
CATCCTCACGTCCGTCGATCTTTCCTCCGCCGTATCCATCGGTGAGGGAGCGTTCGAGTTCTGCCGTGAGCTGACCTCGGTCAAGCTGGGTAGCGGTATTGAGAAGATTCCTGCAAGAGCATTCAACCTTTGCGTAAAGCTCGAGAATATCGACCTTTCGTCGGTCAAGACGATCGGAGAGAGCGCGTTCTGCGAGGCAATGCTTGCGCGCGTTGATCTCTCGTCTGCCGAGACCGTTGAGAAATACGCTTTCGTGTATAACGATAAACTGACCGAGGTTGTTTTCGGCAAGGAAAACATCACGCTCGGTGAGGGCGCGTTTTCCTACTGTGATGCACTTTGTAGCACCATCGGTTCGGAGCTGATTTCCGAGGTTGGCGATTATGCCTTCGCTTATACGAGCATTACGGCGGTTGACCTCACGGGTGCGGTTCGCATCGGCGACAGCGCATTCCTCAAGGAGACCATGACCGAGTTTGAAGTCAAGCTCGGAGAGAAGCTTGCCGATATTGGTGAAAATCCGTTTGCCATGTGTCATCTTTCCAAGTTTGAATCCACGGTTTCCGAGGAATTCAACGGCGAAGTGTTTGAGAAGCCCACGTTTACCTATGATGTCAGCGAAACCGTCAAGGTCATAGACGGTATGCTTTACCGCGTTGTACCGAACGGTCTTGAGCTCATTACCTATACGGGTGATGACACAGCGGTGAAGGTGGCCGACGGCACCGTGCGAATCACGGCGCAGGCGTTTGCAGGCTCGGGTGTGGTTCAGGTTGTGCTTCCTTCCACACTTAGATCCATCGGACACAAGGCATTCTACGCTTGCGACTCGCTGACGATGGTATCCTTTGCAAGCTACGAGGCGCCCGTTCTCGAGGAAGAGTACGATTACAGCTATTGGCTCTCTGCCGAGAATCTTCCCGCCACGGGCGAATACCAGTATCAGGATACCTACACGGGTGAAACGCTGGTTTATCAGGGACTCGGAATCGTTCCTTACTTCATGTGGAACGCAACCGAAACGCCCGCCGTTATCTACTACGGCGCGAACTTCGTAGACTACATTGGCCGCGTTGACAGTAACATCGTCATGGTCAGACCAGCCAACGGTCTGAATTACGATTCGTTCGTCCTCGGACAGTATTTCACCATGACGGTGAGCGGCGAGGCGGCGGCTGATGCCACCACGCTGGCGGCCATCGCGGCGATCAACGCACTGCCTGAGAATATCACTCTGGCAGACAAGGATCTTGTCCTGGCCGCAAGAGCCGCGTACGATAAGATCACGTCCGACACCCAGCGAGGACTCGTGACCAATTACGAAATCCTCCGTAAGGCAGAGCAGAGAATCAAGGACCTTGAATACATCCAGGGCGAACAACCCGGCGAGGAAACCACGTCGGATGACAGCACGACGGCCCCCGATAGCGCGTTCAATACGCAGACGGCGTTGATGATCGCAACGCTGGCAGGTCTTGTACTCACCCTTGCCCTGGCGGTTGTATTCTGCGTTCTTTACGTCAAGGCCAAGAAGACCGCTCCGGTTGCGGAAGCAAAACCCGCTGACGAGCCTGCTGACGCACCTGTCAACGAGCCCGCCGAAGACACACAAGACACGCAAGATACGAACGAAAACACCGATAGCGCTGATGCTTGATTACGGTGGGAAATTTCGGAGAAAAACATGAGAAACATCATCACAAAAGCCCTTGCCGCCGTTGTGCTCATAGCTCTCGCTATGAGCCTTGCGGCCTGCGGGGCAGGCAATATTTACGATTCTCTTGCCAAGGACGGATATTCCGTAAAGGTCAGATTTGATGCGGGCGGAGCATTTGTGAACAATACCCAGAACGTCACCATTGTTGAGGTTTTTAGCGAAGACGATGCTGTGACCAATTCCGAGGGCAAAACGGGTGTCGCGCTTCTCGCACCCGATGATCCCATTCGCGGCGAGGGTATATTCAAGCTTGCAAAAATTGACGGAACCAATAACTATTTCCAGATCGGCTGGTACAGAGAACGAACCCCTGTTGTTGACGGTGACGGCAATCCCTTGGACATTTTCGGCGTTCCCACGTCCGAGTCGGGAAGGGAGCAGGCCTACACCTACAGCGGCATGTGGGATTTTGACAAGGACGTCGTGGATCCCGCCTCGCTGACCGACGGCGAGATGGTTCTGTACGCCGCCTGGGCACCCTTCTTTACCTACGAATTCTACTCTCAAAACGAATCCGGCGAATTTGAATTGATCGGATCCAAGCAAAAGATCACGCTCGAGATTCCTAAGGTGAGCGAAGCGACGGGAAACGTCAGTATGAAAGATTTCCCGAAGCTTGACGGTAAGGTTTTTGCCTCTGCATATTTCGATGAGGCCATGACCGAGGAGATCAGCGAGAATCTTGACGGAAGACGGCTCTTTGTGGATTACGAAACGGGAACCGTCAAGGAAACTGTCATAAAGATTTATATCACTTGGTCTGAAGAATAACTTTCGTTCAAAATTTATTGAAACTATATGGAGGCATTTATGAAAAAGAGAATTTTGTGCATTGTGCTTTGCGCGGCAATGCTCGTCGGTTCTGTGTTGCTGGTCGGTTGCTCGAAGGACTCCGGCACAACCCAGACACCTGATGCATTCGTTATTATGACCGAACAGCTTGACGGCTTGTTCAACCCCTTCTTTGCAACCAGCGCCAATGACAGCACCATCGTATCCATGACTCAAATCGGTATGCTCACGACGGGCTACGAGAACGGCGAGGTTACCGTCGCATACGGCGATGACGAGGCCGTTGTTGTCAAGGATCTGTCCATCGTTCACAACAGCGGTGACGATACCACGGTTTATACCTTCGTGATCAAAAACGGTATCAAGTTCTCCGACGGTCAGCCCCTGACCATCGAGGACGTGCTTTTCAATATGTACGTGTACCTCGATCCCGTTTACACGGGCTCGTCCACCATGTATTCCACCGACATTGTGGGTCTGCAGAACTACAGAACCCAGACGCTTGGCTCGGGCTCCACGGGTGCTGACGATGCGCTGTCCACGGCGGCCACGGGCAGAGCTAATGACCGTATCAAGGAGCTGATCAACCTCTACCAGCAGGTTGGTAAAACCCCTACGGCAGGTGCATACAGCGCGGATTACGCCACCATGGTGGAGGCGATCAATAAGCACACCCTCTCCATCGGTTACAAGAAGGCCGTTTCGACCAAGCCCGATTCGGTGACGAACGCCCAGCTTCTTGCCGACTACGAGCTGACGCTCAAGCTTTTCAAGGAAGAGCTTGAGAGAGACTACGCAGGCGCCAAGGAGTCCTTTACCGAGGAACCCTATAAATCCATCGAGCAGTTCCAGGACGAGGTATTCTGCTTCATGTTCCTGGAGGGATACGTTGACGTTGAATACGCAAGAGATGAAAACGGCAAGTTCGACACCACCAAGATTGAGAGCGTGACTCCCTCGTACAGCGCGTCGGTGGTTAAGGACAAGGAATCCGCCATCAATTACGTCTATAACCATAAGGTAGAGAACGCGCTCAGTGAGATTCTCACCGCATGGGCCACCGCCACCGAGCTTCGCACCCAGTACACCGCGCAGGCCAAGGAGGTTATCCTTCACGAGGGCTCGGCAGACGGCAAGCTGGCTATCGAGAACATCTCGGGCATCAAGTCTCTGGGTCACACCACCGCCACCCCCTCCGTCACCGTAAACGGAACGACCTACACGGTCGCTCACGAGCACAACGAGGACGGTACCCCCAAGAACACGGATGAATATGACGTTCTGGAAATCACCATCAACGGCGTTGACCCCAAGGCGATCTGGAACTTTGCCTTCGCCGTTGCGCCCCAGCATTACTATGCCGAGGGCTATACCATGGATATCGCCAACAATCAGTTTGGTGTGGAATACGCCTCCTTCGACTTCATGAGAGATGTCATTCAGTCCACGAGAAACATCAAGGTTCCCATGGGCGCAGGTGCCTACAAGGCAACCGACAGAAATAACAGCGATACCCCCAAGGAGGACAGCTTCTTCTCGGATAACGTCGTGTACTTTAAGAGAAACGACTCCTTCCTGATGGGTCAGCCCAAGATCGAGAAGATCCGTTACCGCGTTGTCAGCACGTCCAACGCCATTGCCGCTCTCAAGGAGGGCTCGGTACACTACATCTCCCCCCAGTACACTCAGTACAACATCGACCAGCTCAACGCCATGGCGTCTGACGGCATTAAGAAGCTGAACACCGACCAGCTCGGATACGGTTACATCGGTATCAACGCAGGTAAGGTGCCCAACATCAATATTCGTAAGGCCATCATGTGCGCGATGGATACGTCCCTGGCTCTCAGCTACTACAGCGTCGGCACGGCAGAGAACATCTACTGGCCCATGTCCACCGTAAGCTGGGCATACCCCAAGGACGAGCTTGGTAACAACGACCGTCTGAACAACCATGACTACCCCTCGGTTCAGTACTCCAAGGAAAGTGCGATGGAGAAGATCCAGTACTACATGAATGCCGCAGGCGTTTCTGCAGGCGACTCTCAACTTTCCCTCAAGTTTACCATTGCGGGTGCGGATCTGACCGATCACCCCACTTACCTTACCTTCCGTGCGGCCGCAGACCTTCTCAACCAGATGGGCTGGGATATCGAGGTTGTTCCCGATACCCAGGCTCTCACCAAGCTGACGACGGGCTCGCTGGCCGTTTGGGCAGCCGCTTGGGGTAGCACTGTTGACCCCGATATGTATCAGGTCTACCACAAGAACTCCACGGCCACCAGCGTTCTCGCTTGGGGCTACCGTGAGATCCTGGCTTCTCCCGCCACCTACGTCGAGGAGAACAAAATCCTCAGTGACCTCAGCGCCGTGATTGACGAGGCCCGTGAGACCGAGGATCAGGCAGAGCGTACGGCTCTTTACAAGGAGGCTATGGGCTACGTGCTGGATCTGGCGATTGAACTGCCCGTTTACCAGAGAGACGTGCTCTACGCCTACAATTCCAAGATCATCAAGAGCGAGTCGCTTCCCTCTGAAATCAATCCCTACACCTCCCCCCTTGACTGCATTTGGGAAATTGAATTTGCAAACTGATCACGGCTTGCAAAAACTGGAGTAAACTATGTTAAAATACATATGTAAAAGACTTCTTCTGTCTGTGCTCATACTGCTGGGTGTGTCCTTGATTCTGTTCGTTCTGATCCAGAATATGCCGTCAAGCTTCGCTGAAAACAAGATCAACGAAATGAACGCGGGCGGCGCAATTGTCGATCAGGCGACAAAGGACGCCATCATGAAGATGTATGATATGAGCTACGGCGAGTGGCTTATGCGCATCGTGACGCTGGATTTCGGCGAGAGCTTTACGCAGAGTATGCCCGTTGTTGACGTGATCAAGAGAGATATGTTCGTATCCTTTCTGGTGGCGGCGATCGCAACGGTGTTTGAGTTCATGATCGCCATTCCCCTCGGCATTACCGCCGCAACCCACCAGTACTCCTTCCGCGATTATTTCGTCACCGTGCTCGTCATGATCGGTATTTCCTTGCCGTCGTTCTTCTTCGCGCAGGTGCTGAAGGGAATCTTCTCGTCGGGACTGGGGATTTTGCCCTCGTCGGGACTGGGAGACGCCACGCAGTCCGCAACGGGGTTTGCGTACGTGCTTGAGTATGTCAAGTATCTTGTGTTGCCTATTCTGACCGTCGTGATACTCAGCATCGGCGGAAGAATGAGAATGACTCGTACCAATATGCTCGAGGTCTTGAACTCGGATTATATCCGTACGGCCAGAGCCAAGGGTCTGAAGGAACGTGTCGTTATTTTCAAGCACGCTTTCAGAAACACCATGATCCCTCTTGTCACCAGCCTCGCGGGCCTTCTGCCGTCACTTTTCTCGGGCGCGATCATCACCGAGCAGGTCTTTGACCTGCCCGGTATCGGCAACACGGCGTATGACGCCATGATCGTCGGTGACGTCCCCGTCATTATGGGCTACAATATGTTCCTCGCGCTGCTCAGTATCATCGGCGTGCTGCTGGCTGACCTCATGTACGCCGTGGTCGATCCTCGCGTTAAGCTGCAGTAAAGGAGGAGCCACGCAATGAAAGAACGTATTGAAGCAAATCAGGCTGTCGAGGAAATGGAAAATCCCGCAGCCGAAACCCAAGACACAGAGACTCCTCTTGACAAAAACGTGCGGCTGATGTCGCCGACGCGCATGATCGTTCGCCGTTTCTTCCGCTCCAAGCTGAGTGTGATCGGCATCGTCATGCTCGTGGCCCTGTTCCTGTTTTGCTTCCTCGGTCCCGTTGTGTACGATACGTGGGGCGAGATCGAGGTTGACGAGAGCCCGATGGTAGAGTATACCTCAAAAACCATCGAATACGAGAAAAACGGAAAGACACATATCGTTTACCAGATAACCGAAAAGACCGAAAAGGAGAATGCCCTCGCGCCTATGAGCTCGACGCATCCCCTCGGAACGGATGAAACGGGCTACGACGTGCTTACCAGACTGATGTATGGCGGGCGTATCTCTCTCTTGATCGGATTTATTTCGGTGTTCATTATCACCGTTCTCGGCATTATCATGGGCGGCTTAGCCGGATATTTCGGCGGCGTTGTTGACAATGTCATCATGAGAATATGCGACATTCTTATGTGTATCCCCGGATTTCCCATCATGCTGGTTTTCGGAACGGTGCTCACTGCTTTCGGTGAGATGGAAAGCCCCAACGTGATCCAAAATGTAATGGGCGATCCGCAATACAGAATATACTTCCTCATGGCGTTTCTGACCCTGTTCTCGTGGCCGGGAACGGCACGTCTTGTCCGCGGTCAGATTCTCTCGCTCCGCGAGCAGGAGTACATGGTGGCCGCCGAGGCAATGGGATACTCAACGGCGCGCAAGATCTTCAAGCATCTTGTTCCCAACGTCATGCCCCAGTTGATCGTGTCCATGACCTTGAGCCTTGGCAGCATGATCTTGTACGAGGCGTCGCTGTCCTTCCTCAATATGGGCGTTCAGCCCCCCTACGCCGCGTGGGGAACCATGATCAACGCCGCAAGCGACCTCAATATTCTTGAAAACTATATCAACATCTGGGCGCCTCCCGGTATTTGCATCGTTGTTGCCGTGCTCGGATTCAATTTTGTGGGCGACGGACTCAGAGATGCTCTTGACCCCAAGGCAAGGAGGTGACGGTATGGCTGACAAAACAAACGCAAAAAAAGACAATCACTATTTGTCGGGTAAGGAAGTTCGTGCCATCGCAAGGGAAAACCGCAAGGTAACCCGCGCGCTGGAAAAGCGCAAGCACAGACGCGCGCCGGAGAGTGAATTCGTCACCGAGATGAAAAACAAGGAGAATATCCTTGAGATCGAGGATCTGCACACCTATTTCTATACCGATCAGGGTGTTGTAAAGGCGGTAAACGGCGTGTCCTTCAACGTGCCGAAAAACGCCACCGTCGGTATCGTCGGTGAGTCGGGCTGCGGGAAATCCGTAACGAGTATGTCGGTCATGCAGCTCATCCAAGGGCCTGCGGGACAGATCGTGTCGGGCCACATCCGCTTCAACTCCGAGGATTATAAACGGGACAAAAAGGGCGAGCCCGTAGCCGTCAAGGATGCGGACGGCAACGTGCTTTTTGAAACCGAAGAAAAGGTTTACGATATTGCCAATATGCCCGTCCATGAGATCTACCGCATCAGAGGCCGCCAGATCGCCATGATCTTCCAGGAGCCCATGACGTCGCTCAATCCCGTTTTTACCATTGGCAACCAGCTTGATGAGGTCACGTTTATTCACGTGCCGGGCGCTACCAAGGAAATGGCGAAGAAGGCGTCCATGGAAATGCTGGAGCTTGTCGGCATCGCCGCGCCCGAGCGCGTTTACAAGGCGTATCCCCACGAGCTGTCGGGTGGTATGCGCCAGCGTGTTATGATTGCTATGGCGCTGGCCTGCAATCCCCGACTCATCATTGCGGATGAGCCTACGACCGCACTGGACGTGACCATTCAGGCGCAGATACTCGACCTTTTCCGAGATCTGAAGACCAAGATCAACGGCTCCATTCTGCTCATTACCCACGATCTGGGCGTTGTCGCAGAAATGGCGGATTACGTTGTCGTTATGTACGCAGGCCGCGTGATCGAGCAGGGAACCGTGCGAGAGATCTTCCACGATCCTAAGCATCCCTACACGGTCGGTTTGCAAAAATCCAAGCCCACGATGGATTCGGATTCCGATACGCTGTTCAATATTCCGGGCAACGTTCCGAACCCCGTGAATATGCCGAACCATTGCTACTTCAAGGAGCGTTGCTCGAGGTGCACGAAGAAGTGCTCGAGTGATTACCCCGGCATGGTGCAGGTAAGCCCCACGCATTTCGTAGCGTGCCATCTGTATGGAGAGGAGGGTGAGAACCGTGGCTGATACTGTTAAAACGCAGGATACCGTCGCCTATGACGACGAGATGATCGCTGCAAAAGAGGCGGAAGAGAAAAAAGCCGCCATCCTTGCGGACGCGGCCAAGCCCTTTGATCCCGACGCCCTGCTCGAGGTGCGCCACTTGTCCAAGCGCTTTCCCGTGAAAAAGAATCTTCTCGGCAAGATTCAGCAGGAGCTCGTCGCGGTGGATGACGTTTCCTTTACCCTCAAGGCAGGCGAAACCCTCGGAATCGTCGGAGAATCTGGCTGCGGTAAGACCACGATGGGCCGAACCGTGCTTAAGCTTCACCAGCCGAGCGGCGGTCAGATCATTTTCAACGGTGAGGACATTACGAATTACAAAAATTCGCAAATGCGCCACCTCCGCACGGATATGCAGATCATATTCCAGGATCCGTATTCCTCCTTGCCCCCCAGAGCCACCGTTGGCGATATTCTGTCCGAGCCCGTTAAGGTGCATAACATTGTGCCCAAAAACGAGGTCAAGGATTACGTGATGGATCTGATGGAAAAGTGCGGCCTGCGTGACTACTACTACGAGCGATATCCGCACGAGTTTTCGGGCGGCCAGCGCCAGCGAATCTGCATCGCGCGCGCGCTGTCGGTCAAGCCCAAGCTGGTGATTTGCGACGAGCCCGTTTCGGCGCTCGACGTTTCCATTCAGGCGCAGATCATCAACCTGCTCAAGGATCTGCAGCGCTCCTTGAATCTGACCTACCTTTTTATTTCTCACGATCTGTCGGTAGTCAAGTTCATTTCCGACAAGGTTGGCGTGATGTATCTTGGCTCTATGGTGGAATTCGGCTCAAAAAAGGATATCTTTGCAAACCCGCTTCATCCCTATACGAAGGCACTATTCTCGGCGATTCCGAATCCCAATCCCGACGTTAAGATGCAGCGCATCGTGCTGAAGGGGGATATTCCTTCTCCCACCAATCCTCCGAAGGGATGCCGCTTCCACACGAGATGCCCGCATGCGACCGAGAAATGCAAGCACGTAACACCCACGTACAGGGAGTATGAGCCCGGGCATTTCGCTGCGTGTCACCTTCTCGACAAGAATCAGTGATATGGGAAATACGACGAAAAACAAGAAACATAAGAAAACCAAGCCCGTATATATCGACGACGGTTCTACTATTGCCGATATGTCGGGCGTTGGAGGCAGCAGACCCGCACTGGAAAGGAATCAATCCCACCCCCGAGCATCCTATAAAGAGATGTTCCAAACCTATATATCTGCCGTTCGGATGATGTTTTTTCCCATGCTTGCCGTTCTGGGAATCATCGCGCTTGCTTACCTGATCGTTTACATTATTTTATAACGTAATAATCCCCCTTGCCGTGGCTCTTGCCACAGCAGGGGGGATTTGCTATATTCAATTTTGCGCCAGCGTGCCATAGATAGTATTTCGTCAGTATTTGTATACCCTTACCGACACCTTATCCTGATCCAGCATTCGTACCTCGCGGGGGAGGGTGATGCGGCATTCGTAGTCGGCGGAAACGTTGACACGTAACATGAAGGATTCACCGTCGTACGTCCATTCCACACCGACCATCCCCGCAGGCGTTTCTCTGCATCCGCGCGCCCAGCGCAGACCGCAGATGTGCGGCGCGATCTCGATACAGGGCTTACCGATACCGTCTTCGTGGAGATACAGATCGCCCATACCCAGCACGTCACGCATGAGATGCACGCCCGCGTGGGAGGTAAAGCCGTGGCAGCGAGAGGACGTATCAATGCCCGTGGTTTCCCACAGCGTCCCGGGGCCCTCGCGGAGCTGGGGCTCGTATATGGCCAGCAGATCCTCGTACATCTTGTCATACGCGCCCATACGCGCCAGCAGATCCAAACGAATGCACAGACCAATGAAAAGCTGGCTCTCGCCCACGTTGGGGTCCTTGCCGAACACGGGCGCGGGGCCCATACAGTCGCGTACCGTTTGGTACAGAACGGGCGCCTCCTCGGGTGTAAACAACTCCGCCCACAGCGCGGTATACATGGCGGCCTCGCTGAACTTACCGCGCGAGTGAAGCGTGCCGTCCTCTGCAACGGTGAAGGAATCGGGGATGTGCTTGAGGGTGTCCGCACTTCGGTTCCCTACGATAGCACGGCGAAGGGTATCACGCACGGCTCTCCCTGCCTCGATCCACGAAGGTTCGTCAAAGACTCGGCCCAGCTCGATCAGCAGATACGCATAGAGTGCGTTGGCGGCGGTGGAGATGGGGGAGGTGTATTCGGTCTGATTAGCAAGCGACCAGTCCACGAAGATAAAGGGCATATTTTCAAGTAGCCCGTGCTTACCGATGAAGTCGTGCGTGCCTCGGATAAACGCTTCCACGCGAGGCTTGTATCTGGTACCGAACTCGGTATCTCCCGTACGGCGAATAAACTCGCACAGCTCGCACATGAGCCAGAAGGACCACGTGCTGATACCCGGCATTCCGTCAAAGCTGGGTTTGTTTGCGGGATATACCTCGGGGAAATAGGCGTGTCCCATGCCCTCGGCAGGCGTGAGGAGAAAGTTCTCCAGCATTTCACGTTCGACACGGTGATCGGAGAGCATCAGCGAGGCGGCGCGTGCCGTCCACAGAGAGTCGCAGAGCCAGCCGCCACGCTCGCGGTCAGGGCAATCCATAAACACGTCCTGCGTGTTGAGCAGAAGCGTTTTTTTCGCGGCACGATACAAGCAATTGACGTTATCGTTACTGCATTGGAAAACGGCGCGCTTCTCGTCGGGATAAGCGTAATCCAATATGGAGAGATCCAAAACCGTTACCCGTCCCACGCCGCGGAAATGCAGCGTAAGATATCGCGCCAGCCCCGGCTCCATAGTGACAAACTCGGTCAACCCCGCGGGAACGTGCAAACGGGTGACGTTGTTGAAGGGGTAAGGACACCTGCCGTCGGGGGCGATGATCTCGGAGCGCACGATGTCGATAATACCCGCCCTCTCACAGATAACGCTGATCCGAATGAAACCGACGCGGCTTTCTACACCGTCCCAAATGGCAAAATAATCTTCGGTGTTATAGGGAGTCAGTGTCAGGCAATCCGTGCCGTGCTCGGCGTTCAGAGAACCGTTCGGATTATCCACGGTGCGGCGGCAATCCATCGTTGGATGCTCGGACAGGGAAGACAGCAGAGGGTTATTGGCCTCAAAAAAGAAGGGCTCGGGCTGTATATCGGAGTCAATTTTGGTAGCGCCGAAGCACACCAATTCCTCAAAAGGATAGGGGTTCATCGTAGCGCGCATGGACTTGTGGAGCAAATAATTGGGTTCGGTATTCAAAACGGCGACAGTGACGGGAAGAAAATCCCCGACGCCCAACCTCCAAAGGTGGTAAGCATCATCTAAACGATAGATCTCCATGCACTCACGGCAATGGGAAATGCGCTCAGCAACGGGAACGCGGGCGGTTATGGAGCAAACCTGCCACTCGTCCCGTCCCGTAGCCGTCAGGATCTTGCCGTCGGCCTCAATTTCCGCGATGAACAGGCCGTCCTCCAACGTGCAATCGTTGGAATAGCCGTTATAGGGGGCCCAGTTCTTGTTATACGCCATGACCTCTACGGCAATATGATTCACACCCTCCATCAGCCAATCGGATATATCCGCTTCGTCCACGCGGCAGTATCCGTGCGCTGTGCGTGCGGGGCCGTGCATGACGAGCTCCCCGTTGACGTACAGACGGTATATGTTCCGCGCCGTAATGCGAATGATCACTTGATCCGCGGATGGGATTCCAATCGCGCGGTAAAAGCCGTACTGAGCGACGGCCGAATCCTTGTCAATGGGGTTCGGATGGAAAACGGCTTTGGCAGATAAAAAAAACATACGCGTTACCTCACGTTTCATTCGGTTTCGTCATCAATGGTGGGCTCTGGCAGAATGAGGGGACGGCGCTCGGGTAGAATGAACCCATCCACGCCCGCGCGTTGCATGGCACCGAAAATGCGGTGGCGAAGCCCCTTGTTCTCTCGCTCCAGTTGACGGAGAAGCTGCTTCATGGACTCGCGCTCGGTGGCCTTATCCGCGGGACAGGAGGAAGGAACGACGGGCAACTCAGCCGAAGCCGCAAACGCCACGACCTCCTTTTCAGGGGTATAGAGAAGGGGGCGAATGACGTGCAGATCCACGCGGGAGAGGTAGGTCACGGGTTGAAAGCACCCGATACGGCCTTCAAAAAAGAGATTCAGCATAAAGGTTTCTACCGCGTCATCGAAATGGTGTCCCAGTGCCACGGTAGTACACCCCAGCGCCTTGGCGGCGTTGTTGAGGGCGCCGCGGCGGAGCTTGGCGCAAAGCGAGCAGGGGTTTGGTTCCTTGCGTACCTCGAAAATGATCTTGGCAATCTCGGACGGCACAACGTGATAGGGAACGCCCAGCTTATCGCACAGCGCCCGAATCTCGTCAAAGTTTCCGCCGCCCTCAAAGCCCATGTCCACGGTAATGGCGCAAAGTTCAAAAGGAATTGGATAAAACCGCTTCAGAGTAGCCATAGCGTACAGCAGGGTGAGGGAATCCTTGCCTGCCGATACGCCAACGGCAATGCGGTCCCCCTCGCGGATCATTTTGTAGTCATCCACGGCTCGGCGAGTATAGCTGAGAATGTGTTTCATGTGGTCCATATATAGTAAATCCTTTTTTATTTCGAATCGCTGGTTGAGCAGTGCGACGTGTCGCGTGATTGGTTGGCGCCCGTAAATCGAGCAGGGAACGCGCAGTGCCCGTAAATGTATTTGGAATCTTCGGTCGGCGTCATGGGCAGCCGCGGTTTTTCGGGACGGTTGGGATCAGGCATCCATAAGGAGAGCGGAGGGGTGACAAGCAGAGAGGGCGCGGCGTACTTGACCGCCTCTACCAATACCATAGACGGTTCAGAGGCGACCGTAGCTTGCACGAGCGTCATGCGTTTGGGCTCAAGATCATTGCTTCGCAGAGCGTCAAACAAATCTCCCAGACGGTTGGGACGGAATACACAGCAAAACCGTCCCCCGTGCTTAAGCAGGCGACTTGCCGCGGCACAGAAATCGTAGATCGTGCCACACACCTCGTGGCGAGCGAGGTATTTTTCATCCGCCTCGTTGCGTGCGCCGCTGTCTGCCGCCATATAGGGGGGATTGGCGGTGACCAGATCCACCTCACCCCCAACGTGGGCGGAGGTTAGATCCCGTACGTCAGAGCAAAGCGCGATGAGTCGGTCTTTTCCTCCAATGGTCAGGGCGTTTTCCTCGGCATTTTTTTCGATCAGTGAGCAAAACGAGGATTGAATCTCAACCGCTGTAAAGAAAGCCGCTTTTTTTCGGGCAAGACAGAGCAGGGGAATGATCCCCGTGCCGCTGCCAAGATCCACCGCTTTGGCACTTGCGCGAGGCTTGATATATGCCGCGAGCAGGTAGGCATCCGTCCCAAATGTCAAGCCTTGGGGATTCTGCAGAAGACGGATATTCTCGTTGACCTGATGGGCAACTGTTTCGCAAGGAAGCTCATGAGCAGACATTGTTGAATTCCTTTCTGAAAAAACAACTCCCGACGAACTGCCCGCGCATCCTTGTGGGCGCGACACAGAAGGTCGGGAGTTGTTTTGTTTGAGTATGTTCGTCTACGTTATAGCGTCTACGTTATAGCGGCGAATTACTCAGCCTTGGGAGCATCCACGGGGCAGTTGTCAGCGCAAGCGCCGCAGTCGATGCACTTGTCAGCATCGATTACGTATACGCCATCACCCTCAGAGATAGCTTCAGTGGGGCAGTTCTCAGCGCAAGCGCCGCAGGAAATGCAATCATCAGAAATCTTGTATGCCATGGTCATGACCTCCGGTTTAGAATTTGTATGCGCGGTATAACCGTACATACTTCTATACTATTATATCATAAATAAATTATTTTGCAAGAGGCTTTTTGCATTTTGTTTGCAAAATTTTTGCGAAAATTGAAGAATTATGCCAAATTGGCGGATGGCAGATTACGCATCCGAATCGGGCTCGTCCACCTGTTCGGAATTTGCAGCTCTGTCGTTTCGGCTTGCGTTGCGGGGCTGGGGAACAACATCGTCACGCTTGTACTTCTTGGGGGCTGAATCGGGCGCGTTTCGCAGGCTGACCTTGACCTCGCCAAGAAGGGGCATGATCTCGGTCACAACGCCGGGGCCGTCGGGAGTGTTGACGAACGTGCCGGGTGCGGGAGAACGTCGAATCTCCTCGGCATAGGTTTCATATTCGTAGCGCAGACAGCACATAAGACGTCCGCAGCAACCGGATATTTTATTGGAGTTCAAGGACAGATTCTGTTCCTTTGCCATTTTCATGGACACTTGCCCAAAATCCGAGAGGAAGGTACTGCAACAAAGCGGACGACCGCAAGTACCAAGTCCGCCGATCATGCGTGCCTCATCGCGGATGCCGATCTGGCGAAGCTCAATGCGGATATGGAAGACACCCGCGAGATCTTTGACGAGCTCACGGAAATCTACGCGCCCTTGTGCCGTAAAGTAAAAGAGCAGCTTGCTGTTGTCGAAGGTGTACTGCGCCGCCACCAGATTCATGTCCAGCCTGTGTTCCGCGATCTTAACAATACCGATACGGTATGCCTCCTCCTCGCGTTCGCGGTTTGTGCGGTTGTGCTCGATATCCTCCTGCGTGGCGATGCGGATAACGGGACGCAAGGGAGGGACAACCAGATTTTTGTCGATCATGCGGTTGGCAATGCAGATCTCTCCAAATTCAATTCCGCGCGCGGTTTCGACCACAGCATAGTCACCCGAATGGCAGGTCAGCGCACCGGGATCGAAGAAATAGGTTTTGCCGCCCGTGCGGAATCGGACACCCACAACAACCACCTTGTCCTCGGGGATTACGTCGGGAATCTCATCACGTCGACGGTGGAGTGAAACGTCGGTTTGGATGATGCTTTCAAGATCGACGTCATCCAGCGTACTATCGCCACGCTCCACCTCGTCGTTGGAGCAATCCTCGATGAGTAGGTTATCCATATCGGGAAGCTCGGCCGGCTTACGCGGCATATGATGAACGCGGCGGGGACGGTTGGGGCGGTTTTGAGACGCTTGATTCTGTGTGGAGGAGGCTGCCATCTCGGTCTCAGTATTGGGGGTAGCGGTAGTTGCCGCGTTTTCGCAGTTGTCGCGGTTGTCGCGGTTGTCGCGGTTGTCGCGGTTGTCGCGGTTGTCGCGGTTGTCGCGGCGGTCAGTTGCAGGCTGATTTTGGCCGTTTTGATTGCCACCCGTATGCTGGGGGCGGTTCCGTTTGCCTCGTCCACGGTTGTGACGTCCGTTATGTTTGTTTCCCTCGTGGCGAGTGTCGCCTGCGGCGTTCTTATGGTCTTGTGTATTCATTATATATTCCTTCCTTACCTTGTGGCTGGGGGATGTGCGTTCGTACTTATAGGATGCCGATATCAACGGCCAGTTGCATGAGAGCAAGGCGCACGTTAGCATTTTGCTCAAGAGACTCGGCTGTGCGGGATAGGGCATTGTGAATGCGAAGAAGCGTGCGCGTGGTAAATCGGCAGGCAATATCCAGAGCCGATTCTGGATCGGTATAATATTTCAGCATAACACTTTCTCCGTGTCGGATAAGAATCAAATCCCGGATGGCCAGATCCATCATGCCTATGGTATCGGTAACAGCATCGCGCTTATTCCCGAATTTTGTAAGCAAAACCGTCATTTGATCAGCACGCCGCGAGGCGCAAATGCCAATAAACTCATCGGTCAACTCACGCATTTTCAAAATGGGCTTGATGGCGCGCGCATCGGTCAGTGTCAATGCTTGTCCAATGCACCCATCGGCCCGAAGCAGGATTGCCGCCATATCCTCATCCGATACCCGACGGTTGCGGCTCTTCAGGCACGCGCGAATGTCCTCATCAGGGATTGGGGATGTACGCAGGGTAGGGGCTCGGCTGCGTATGGTTTCCAGAAGTGCCTCTGTTCCGTCACAAAGCAGGAGAAACAACACGTATGACGGAGGCTCCTCCAGCGTCAGAAGCAACGCGTTTTGTGCCTGAACGGTCATGGTCTCGGCATCCTCAATGATATAGATCTTGGTGTCGAGCTCGTTGGGCGGTAGGAGTACGTCCCCGCGCAAAAAACGGACAGCATCCACACCAATCGTGGCTTTTCCGTCGCGACCGATAACGTGAATATCCGGGCAGGCGCCTTCGATCACCTTGCGGCATGCGGGACATTCACCGCAGGGCAGGGGAGCCCCCTCGGGAATGATACGCGCAGGCGCGGGCTCATCGGCGAACATACCGATCTGATCGTCATCCGCTTCGTGAGGGGAACGGTTGGGACGGTTGTGACAGGCAATCATGGCGCACAGATGCCGCGCTATGGTATGTCTTCCGCTTCCCGAGCGGCCTTCCAGAATATAGGCGTGGGAGAGAGTGCCGTTACAGGTGTCACAGCGCAATCGCTCCAGTAAGGGTTCGTTGCCGATCACGGTTATGGTCGCATCGGATGATGCGGTAACAGTAGCCATGGTACAACCTCCCTTCAAGCGTTCATCGCATACAAAATAAGTATAACAGAAATCCGTTCCTTTGTCAAGTGGAGAGGCACAAAAACAGCCGAAAGGCAACGAAAAAAGCGGTGGGAGAATCTTCTTCTCACGCCGCTTTCCATCTGTGATTTTTCATTTATTCCGCGTGACCGTGCTGGCAGGGATGGGCGAAGAAATCCGTCAGATTCATCTCCCACCGCCCGTCTTGGTTACGGGCAAATCCGATGGAACGGATCATACCCTCGTCGGGGAAAGACGCATCATCAAAAAATGCCACGTGAACGCCGCAAAGATCAATGAAGTTGAGAGTCGCTCGCCCCATGACGAACAAGGACTCCACACGGTCGATAGCCGAAATCTCCCCCTCAGTAACGAGCGCGAGATTATGAATATGACCGCCCGTCGCGTCCATAGAGAATTGGCAAATACCCTTGAGTGCGCCGTCAATGACGGCTTGATAGGCCATGTAATCCGCGTTGTACGGAACGCCGCAACGCGCGCAGATGGCCTCCTGCTCAATTTTGGTTTGAATCGGAATCACTTCCAGCATATCGGGTCCTTTCTGAGGCAGATCAAACGCCGCCCTTGAGTTTTCGTATTTCCTTTTGCGTCAGACGGCGCCATTTGCCTTCTTCAAGATGCCCAAGCTCCAGTGAGCCCACCGCCACGCGCGTCAGCTTACGCACGACCAATCCCTCTCGCTCGCAAAGACGGCGTACCTGACGGTTCCGTCCGTCGTGAATGGTAACCTCCAGAACAGCGATTTCGCCGCCCGATGCCGCTTTGCGTACCTGTGCGGGGGAGGTCATGCGCCCGTCAATTTCAATGGGTCGAGTCATATTGGTGAGCTGTTCGGTGGAGGGATTGCCGTCCACGTAAGCCAGATAGATCTTTTCGATCTCGTGGCTGGGATGCGCCAGCTTGTTAGCAAGCTGACCGTCATTCGTGAGGAGCAGCAGACCGTCTGAGTCCATGTCCAACCGTCCGATGGGGTAGAGGCGCACGCCTGCGTCGGCAACCAGCTCGGCCACCGTGTGACGCCCTTTGTCGTCCGACAGCGTAGTGAGATATCCGCGCGGCTTGTTCAGCATGACGCAGATCTTTTGTTGATCGGTGGCGGGGACGATCTTCTTGCCCTTCCACGTCACCGTGTCCACGCCGGGGGTGATCTTCTGGCCCAGAATGGCTACGACGCCGTTGACCTTGACCTCGCCCGCTTCAACGGCGGCATCGGCCGAGCGGCGGGACATAACGCCGCAATCGGTGAAATATTTAGAAATTCGTATGGGTTCCATATTCTTTTCCTTGTTTTTCGTCGTTCGTTTTGTAAAGCGAAATGGATTAACGTGAGAATAGTGCCTTGATGCGCTCCCATAAGGATATTTTATATCGTACCGCATCAACCGTGTTCGCGGCATAGAGGGGAACAGAGCCGATCTCGCGTAGCGAGCCGTCGCGTTGCCGCTCCCAGTAGGACAACTGCCCCAACTGATCGCCCACCCGAGCGGAGGCAAACACAAAGCGGGGAAGCTCCACACGGCATACAATCTCGCCGTGATTTCGCCGCAACGTGACCGAAAGTGCATCGGTGTTTTCCACCATGACATACTCTTGCGTGCCGCTCTGTACCCATAAGGGTGCGTGGTAGGAGCCAACCTCGCAGAGGGATACCGATTCATAGAGAGAAAAGCCGTAGTCCAGCATGGCGGTGTGATCCCGCCAATCATCGGGGGCTCCAAGCGTCACGGCAATCAAGGTGACTCCGTCGCGCTCGGCGGCGCTGACCAGACAGCGTCCCGTTTTCTTGGTAAAGCCGGTCTTCACCCCGATGGCACCGTCGTAGGTACGAAGCATTTTGTTGTGGTTGAGAAGGAGCCGCTTGCCCTTCACGCCTTGCATGGGGATGGATTTGCGCTCGGTACCACATATGCTTCGGAAGGTGGGATTCTCCAAGGCGGCACGGGTGATCAGCGCCAGCTCCTTGGCCGTCGTGTAATGCTCGTCAGCATCCAATCCGTGCGGGTTGACAAAATGGGTGTCGGTGAGCCCCAGCTCGACCGCTTTTTCATTCATAAGAACAGCAAACGCATCCACGCTTCCTGCTACGGCGAGAGCCAGCGCAACGGCGGCATCGTTGGCGGATTGGAGCATGAGCGCGTAAAGCAGATCCTCAATGGTCAGAATCTCATTCTCTACCAAGTAGATGGAGGAGCCTTCGATTCCAACGGCGGCGGCAGGAACGGTAATCTTTTCGTCCAGCAAAGCACGCTCCAAGGTGACAAGCGCCGTCATGATCTTGGTCGTGGATGCCATGGGTAAACGTGAGTTTTCGTTTTGAGAGAAAATCAATTCTCCCGAATCGGCCTCCATGAGGACGGCCGCCTTGGCGGAAGTGCCTGTAAAAGCCACGGGGATGGCAGAACTTGCTCCCACCCACGGCATACAGCATACACACCCCGCGAATAACATAGCAATCACAAGAGTGATTACCAGCACACGCACAGGCTTGAGTCCTTTGATTTCCCTGATTCCCAACACGAACATACCCGTCCCTCCGCAAGTGAAATTCATTCCCACTATACGGGGGGACGGGACAAATTATGCAGAAAAATCAGAGTGCGGGGACAAGTTTTTGAATTTGTCCGCCTCGTGCGAATTTATGCCTCGGTCTTATCCTTATCCTTGCCCAGGAGAGCCTTGATACGGGCGATGATCTCAGGGGAACGCTCGATGATATCGGCGATCTGCTCGATGGGATCCGAGGGGTTCTTGACACCCACGTTCAGCATCTCAACGCGGCCGTCGGCGTCAATCACGAGGAATCCAATGGGTTGCATGGTCAGGCCCGTGCCGCCGCCCGCACCGAAGTTCTGGGGCTTGGCATTGGGATCGGTCTTGCCGGTATAATCCAGACCGCCGGTGGCATACGCCATCGATACCTTGGAGACGGGAATGATCACGGTTCCCGAAGGATGGGTGTAGGGGGTGCCAATGATGGTGTTGGTGTCAATCAAAGAGCGGATGTTTTGCAGGGAGGTTTGGATAACGTCTTGCAGCTTGGTTTCGTTCGACATGGTGGTTTTCCTTTCTTTTATATGAATTCTATAGATAAACGTAAGGTAGTGAGCCGCTGGCGGTCACGAAGGGGTATCGGGAGCCTCGGGCCGCACGGGGACCTCAGGCTTTTGGGGAGTCGGCGGTGTCGGGGGCTTGGGAATGCCTCTTGGGTGATTGGGATCGGGCTTGATACGGGCGTATCCAAGGAGGAACGACCATCCCGCGCGGAGAAGCGCGCCTACCACGTTTCCAAGGCTGACACGGAAGGTCAGCTTGATATCGTACTCGATTTTATCCGACAGGAAGTCGGGGAGAATGAGCACGTCGGCTTTTTTGAGTCCGTCCACGTGCGAGATTTTTTTGAGCAGCTCCATCAGGTAGGCCACGGCCTGATTGACCAGACCGTAGGTCACGGCGGCCGTCATGGCATCGCCCGCGCCGACACGCAGGTGGATTTTGGCGGCCTTGATGTGGAGCCTCCCGAAAAAACGGGAGAAAAACAGCTTTGCGACCTTGGCGACCAGCGCGATCATATCGGTCAGCGCGGGCTTCTTTGCTTTCTGTGCGGCTTTTGCCGCGCGGCGCTCGGCACGAGTCATTTTTGCGGCAGCAGCCTTTTCCTCAGCCTTCTTTTTCGCCTTTTTGGTGCGCTTTTCAGCTT
The DNA here is from genome assembly GCA_904502015.1 of uncultured Clostridia bacterium. Lineage (GTDB taxonomy): Bacteria > Bacillota > Clostridia > Oscillospirales > CAG-272 > CAMEON01. The sequence continues at coordinate 20,711 of CAJGEA010000007.1, forward strand.
TTTGCCGTGCTTTTTTTGCCGCTTTTTTAGCCTCCTTCGCTTCTCGCTTGCGAATCTTTTTCAAGGTATAGCGGCTGATTTTGTATTTCTTCGGTTTCTTGGGCAAGATGCGTATGGGGATGCCCAGAATGCGCACCGTGAGTGCCAGATCGTCCTTCGCCTCGACGGTAATGTAGGCGTGTACCGTGAACAGGAGAACGAACAGAAGCACGATGCAACCGACTATGATCCATCCGATCATGCGTTATCCTCCTCGGTTGCAGGGGCGTTGGCGGATGTATCGGCGGTGTTTTCCGGCTCAATAGAGAGTTGTTCGGCTCGGTCGGCAACGGATGCTACACCACCTTGCGCAGCGCCTTGCGCAGCGCCTTGCGCAGCGTCTGCCGTTTGCAACGCCTCGGTTTCGGGGAGGTCGGCAAGGGAACTGAGGCCGAACACGCGCAGGAATTTCTCGGTGGTTTGGTAGAGCATAGGACGACCGGGGGCCTCCAGACGGCCGCATGCCTCAATGAGTCCCTTATCCAAAAGGGATGTGACGGCGTAAGAGCTGTCCACGCCGCGAATGTTGTCGATAAACGAGCGGGTGACGGGCTGGTTGTAGGCTACCACCGCCAGCACCTCCAGTGAGGATGCAGAGAGATTACCGCCTCGCTTGATACCCAGCGCCTCGCGGATATAGGGGGCAAATACTTCCTTGGTGCAGAGCTGGCAGGTATCGGGGAAGGTCAGGAGTTGGATGCCCCGATCTCGGTATCCGTCTGCCATGTGGGCAACCAGATTCTTCATATCACGAAGCGGCAGACCAATAACCTCAGAGAGCTTTTCGTACTTAACGGGATACCCCGCCGCGAAAAGAATGGCCTCGACCGCGCGTTCCATGTCCTGAATCGTGCCAAGCGTTTCGTTTGTGACGGTGTTTTTTTCTTTTTCGATTTCAATGGCCGCCATCTGCATCTTCCTCCGTTTGCTCAGAATTTAGAATCTCTATTGTTATCTGGCCGTTGTCTTGATCGTCTTCTTCCTCAATGCCGTCGCCCATTTCAAAGCGGGCGTGAATGTCAAGCACGGAATCAGGTGACTCGTCATCGTCCGCAAGACGAAGACGGCGCATTTTTATCAGCTCCAGAACGCCAAGGAATATGGCAATCATGTCGGGCAGGGAAACCGAGTCCTCGATCAAGGACGAGAGGGAAACACGCTCGGTTTGCTCAAAGTGACGAAGAATTCCAACGATTTTGGCCTCTACCGAAACAATGGGGGCGCTGATCATGGGGGTGAAGGTAACCTTATCCGCCGTGGGATGCTCCTCACGGTAGGCAATGATGCGTCGCACGGCAAGGCAAAGCGAGGTGACCGACTGGTCGGCAACGAAGGTCTTGTCTACCGAGATTTCATCGGTATCCTTCACCATACGTCCGCTGAATCGGGGATACGCCTTGCCCAGCACGGCGGCGGCTTGCTTGGCCTGCTGGAATTTCAGCAGCGCATCCGCCAGCGCGGCGCGGGGATCCTCCTCCTCGGGCTCGGCCTTGGGGAGCAGCATCTTGCTTTTGATGAGCATAAGCTCGCTCGCCATAACGATGAATTCCGAAGCGAGATCCATATCCATGCGCTCGGCCTCGCGGATGAACTCCATATATTGGTCACAGATCAGCGCGATGGGAATGTCGGCAATATCGACCTTGTTTTTATGGATGAGGGAAAGCAACAGGTCCAAGGGACCGACAAAATCAGTTGCTTCCAAACGGTAATTCAGTGACTCCACGTTGCTCTCCTCTCGTAAATGATCAAATTAAAAAAGGTTTTGTAAAATTGTTAAAATGTAACCGTACATACTATTCATGACCCGGAAGTCATCCGTCTTACCTCCCATGCCTACTACCCAAAGTAAAGCGTTGATAATTCCGTTTTGAATGAATGCCAGCGGTCCGTCGAGAAATCCGAAAAAGATCAGTACCAGCATGACCATCATAATGATGCGCTCGTATTTCATCACACCGAAGTACCACTTGGGGGGCAGGAAGGCGTAGAAAATACGCGATCCATCAAACGGCGGCACGGGAATGAGGTTGAAGATGGCAAGACACACGTTGAGAAACACGCCGAGGTAGAGAAGATACACGACCAGAGACATCATGGTAAAGCCAAGTGTGCCCGTAAATAACTTTCCGTCGGAAAATAATTCCGCTTCGTAAACAAATTGGTTTGGCATCAGAAGAATGATCACACGCAGAGCGATCAGATTCACAACGGCCAGAAGCAGATTGGAAACGGGGCCTGCCGCACCCGTAATGGCCATATCACGGCGCGGATTCTTGAAGTGCCGTGCGTTAATCGGAACGGGCTTCGCCCAACCGATGCGGGCGACCAGCATACAGATAAAACCGAGGATGTCAATGTGCTTTGCGGGATTGAGGGTAATGCGCCCGAAATTACGGGCGGTGGGATCGCCTAACTTGTATGCGGCGTAGCCGTGCGCCGACTCGTGGACCGAAAACGCCATGAGCAGAACGGGCATCATGAGCAGGTATGTGGGCAGATCCCGAATGAAGCTACTGAAAATACCCAAAGCCATTCTCCTTTCGGTGGGATGACGGGCGTGCGTACACGCCCTGCGTTACAGATCGTTCTTAATCAGATCCTCGTAGCTCTCGCGGCGCACGGCCACGCGGGCCACACCGTCTCGGACGAGGATCACGGGGGGACGGGGCAGGCGGTTGTAGTTGGATGCCATAGCGAAGTTGTAAGCACCCGTGGTCAAAACCGCCAGAATGTCGCCACGCTTGGTCGCCTGCAAGGGCATATCCTCGCCGATGAGGTCGCCCGACTCGCAGCAACGGCCCGCGATGGTCACACGCTCGGTACGAGGGGCGTTGGGGCAGTTGGCGATCAGTGCCGTATAGCGGGACTGGTACAGCGCGTAACGGGGGTTGTCGGGCATGCCGCCATCCACCGATACATAGGTACGGAAGCCGGGGATCTCCTTGACCGAGCCAACCGTGTAAAGAGTAATTCCGGCAGCGGCCACAAGGGAGCGACCGGGCTCAAGAATCACACGGGGCATTTTGATGCCGTTTGCCACGCAGAAGCCCTTGGTGATCTCAGCCATCTCGCGGATAACGGCGGCGTAATCCACCTCGCGGTCGTACTCGGTATAGGGAACGCCGAGTCCACCGCCAAGATTCAGCTCCTCCAGCTCGTAGCCGCACTCAGCCTTGATGACAGCAATGAAGCGCGTCATGATATCGGCGGCTGCCTTAAAGGGCTCGTTGTCGAAGATCTGTGAGCCGACGTGGCAATGAATACCCGCCAGCTTGACGTGCTGTTGCTCAAGAGCCAGCTTGACGATAGCCATAGCCTGACCCGTTTCAATGGCCGAGCCGAACTTGCTGTCTACGCTACCCGTGCTGATGGCCTTGTGGGTGTGAGGGTCAATGCCGGGGGAGATGCGGAGCAGGATGCGCTGGGTGATGCCGCGGGCGGCGGCGTGCGCCTCGATCGACAGAAGCTCCTCGGTGTTGTCTACTACGAACGTACCAACGCCCATATCCATCGCGTCGTTAATGTCGCGCACGGTCTTATTGTTGCCGTGGAAATAGATGCGGGAAGCAGGGAAGCCTGCCGCGCGTGCGGTGTACAGCTCACCGCCCGACACGCAGTCCACGCCCATGCCTTCCTCGGCGGCGATACGGTAAATGCCCGTAAAGCACAGCGCCTTGGATGCGTACAGAGGCAGGGCGTCTGCTCCGAACGACTCACGCGCCGCGCGGAGATAGGTCTGCATTTGGTTGCGGATGGCGTTTTCATCCATGATATAAGCGGGCGTGCCGTAGGTCGCGGCCAGCTCCACGGTATCCATGCCGCCAATGGTCAGGTGTCCCTGCTCGTTGACGGACAAATGATTGTATAACAGATTCATAACGGTTCCTCTTTGTTTGTCCTTGGTTTTGGGGGATTACTTGCTCATGCGGACGCCTGAGAGCTGTCCGATCACGCGGAGCACCTCATCTCGCCCCTCGTTTTTGAGTGCCGAGAAGGGAATGATCACGGTGTCCTCGTCGAGATCAGGGTCGTTTTGCAGGGCCTCCATGCTCTTCTTCCGCTCGGTGACGTTGAGCTTATCCACCTTGGTGGCGATGATGAAGAAGGGCATACCTACCTCTTTGAGGTAGTTGACCATGTCGCGGTCGTCCTTGGTCAGGCCGATGCGGCTGTCCACGAGCTGGGCTACGGCGCACACGCGGTCAATGTTGGGGTTGTTGGTGAAATATCCGTCGGTCAAGGTAGACCATTTGATCATATCTTCCTTCGGGCGCTTGGCAAAGCCATAGCCGGGGAGGTCAACGAGAAAGATCTTCTTGTCGATCTCGTAGAAGTTAACGGTGATGGTCTTACCGGGGGCAGAACTGACGCGCGCCAGACTCTTGCGCCCAAGCAGGGTATTGATGAGGGAGCTTTTACCCACGTTGGATCGCCCCGAAAGGGCGATTTGGGGAATGGGATCGGAGGGGAATTGACGAATCTCACCTGCCGTCATGCGGAGGTTGACGTTCTGCATATTGATGGGGGTTGCCATATCCGTTTCCTTTTGTGTATGTTTTCTGTGTCAGACCGACGCCGAGCCCATGCCCGCGATGGGGGACACCAACGCGGCGGCGAGCACGTCGGACGCGCGGCGGCAGGGAACGAAGGTCAGATTCTCGCGCGCGGCAGGATCGATCTCGTCAAGGTCGCCCACGTTGTCGGCGGGGATCAGGACGGTCTTAATGCCCGCGGCATAAGCCGCCATGGTCTTTTCCTTGAGTCCGCCAATGGGCAGGACGTTTCCGCGCAGAGTGATCTCGCCCGTCATGGCCACATCGCGGCGCACGGGGATATCGGTCAGCGCGCTGACCAGCGCGGTCATCATGGTTACACCCGCCGAGGGGCCGTCCTTGGGCACCGCGCCTTCGGGCACGTGGATGTGAATATCCTTCTTTTGGTAGAAATCCGAGGGGATGCCGCATTGGGTGGCAATGCTGCGGGTATAGGTGAGCGCCGCGTGGGCGGATTCCTTCATCACGTCACCCAGTGAGCCCGTCAGCTCCAGCTTGCCCGTGCCGTCCAGCACGGCGACCTCCACGCGGAGCATATCGCCGCCCACCTCGGTGTAGGCAAGACCGTTGACAACGCCTGCCTCGTCCTCGGGGGCGATGTGCTCGGGGGTGAGCTTGCGCGGGCCGAGATAGTCCTTTACGTTTTCGGCAGTGATCGTGACGCGCTTGATGGAAGCGTCCTCCACGAGCTGCTTGGCCGCCTTGCGGCAAAGCGCGGCGATGGAACGCTCCAGATTACGCACGCCAGCCTCACGGGTGTAGTAGTCGATCAACTCATTCACGGCATCCTCGGTCAGCTTCAGCATACGGCGGTTGAGACCGTGTTTTTTGAGTTGCTTGGGAAGCAGGTGGTTGAGAGCGATGTTGAGCTTTTCGCGCCTGGTGTAGGAGGTCAGCTCAATGATCTCCATACGGTCGATCAGAGGCTTCGGGATGGTGTCCAGGCTGTTGGCTGTTGCGATAAAAAGACAGTCCGACAGATCGAAGGGCATCTCCACAAAATGATCGCGGAAAAACTTGTTCTGCTCGGGATCCAGCACCTCGAGCAGAGCCGAGGAGGGATCGCCGTGGGAGTCGCGGGTAAGCTTATCCACCTCGTCGAGCAGGATTAGGGGATTGTTGACACCCACCTGCGTGAGGGCGTTCACGATACGGCCGGGCATAGCGCCGATGTAGGTTTTGCGGTGACCGCGAATGTCGGATTCATCCCGCACACCGCCCAGAGAAACGCGCACGTACTTGCGCTTCATGGCACGGGCGATGGAGGCGGCGATGGAGGTCTTACCCACACCGGGAGGGCCGACAAGGCAAATGATCTGATTCTTGAGCTCTGGGCTGATCTGCTTAACGGCAAGGAATTCCAGAATACGCTCCTTGACCTTCTCCAGCCCGTCGTGATCGGCGTCCAGCACCTTACGTGCGGCGGCCACGTCCACACGGTCACGGGTTGATTTGGTCCAGGGAAGCTCCAGGCAAACGTCCAAATAGTTGCCGATAACCGATGCCTCGGCCGAGCCAAA